>NZ_AHVZ01000005.1:0-59397 GCF_000247495.1 Psychrobacter sp. PAMC 21119
ATTGTATCTAAATGGGCTAAAAATGGCTAAATTTTGTCAAACATCGTCAAATAGCTGATTAATATCACGATATTATTTGCGCTATTTTCCTCGTTTGACTGCAATTTATCTCATTTTTATGACCATTTTTAAAATGAGAACACGCCCTAGATTAACGACATTTTTATCTATTTTACTTTTTCAAAATTTTATCAATCCGGCACATCATAACGGGCTTTTTCGGGATTAAGACCGAATGAATACACAAAGGTCGCAACGAGGCTGTTTATAATGATGAACGGGAAATCGATAGCGGTATGTCCAAGCACGTAGCGACCGATGAGCCATGAGACAATCAGCATAACAATAAAGAACCCGCCCAAATACGCCAAGATAGCTGGATGCTTAAGATTGTAAGGCTGCTCAGGTTCAGGTTTTTTGTTTAATACATAGGTTCTTATCGCCCAACCAGCCGCATAAGAAAATCCACCCAACACCACATAACTAAAAAAATTCATATTACCTGACTCTAATGACTTAACTACTTATGAGAAAAGACTACTTATAAGAATAGACTGCTTATAACAAAAGATTGTTTATAATCGATGACCTATGCTTAGCTGCCTGTACCGACATTATCAATAATAATATTGGCATGCGGATTGGCTAAAATATCAGTATTAACGTCATCACACTCTACGCGATAGATAGTATTGGCACCGCGATAAATATACGACAAATACTCACTGTCCAGTAGCGGATCGATATTGGCATAGACAGGCTTCACATGAGCCAGTACCAGCACTCTATCGGGACGGCCAATGACAGCGTCAACATTATCAGGATCTATAGAGAAAAACGTGGGTATCTCGCTACTTTCGAGCACTTCTAACGGCTCGGCGTCATCCCAGACGCGCCCGCTACTTGCCGGCTCTTTCATTTGCATCATCCATGTGCCACCCTGCTGACTGACTTTTATTTGCGCAGGCTCATCATGACTGACCGTATAGCAGCCTTCAAAGACAGACAGATCTGCTGCCGCTTCAACTACGTCGGTATCGGCTTGGGTGCTAGTATCATTGCAAGCGCTCAACAGTAACGCGCTACTCGCAGTGATACTGACCATCAACAGCGTCAATCTTTTATAAAAAACGTTTGAGCGTAAGGACATAATAGGGTTATCCTGCATTCGTGCATTAAAACTTTTAGGAAGATAAGAAGAAAGCTGTCGTTAATCAGTGCCGTTCGTGAGTTATGAGGAAAAAGTAGCCACTGAAACTGCCCTTTAAATGACTATTCACGCTACTTTAGGATGTTAGTAGTCTGATACTCATGCCGTCAGGGGCTCGTTTCCTTATAACAATTCTGCCTATTTTAACAGAAAACGGAAGGCGTACTATTATGATATGTGGTTTTGCGATTTTGTGCATTACGATTGCCCATATCAACGATAGATTTGTTATACTCAAACGCATTTGAATGATGCGCCACCACTGTTTTGATGGCGCTCGAAAAACCGCTTAATTCTATTCTACGTTAATCACTTATTAGGTCATACATTTTTTATGTCAGACAATCGCACTTCTACGCCACATAGCCATAAAGACCACGCGATTGATCCGTTGGCCGCCAAAACAAATACCACGGTGGCCTACACTGATGGCGCCTGTAAAGGCAATCCGGGTGCTGGTGGTTGGGGCGCACACTTGATATTTAGTGATGGGCACACGCAGGATTTATATGGCGGCACGAAAGAAACCACCAATAATCGCATGGAGTTAATGGGTGCGATACAAGCATTGACCCATAGCCCGCATGAGCACAATCTCGAGATTTGGACAGACTCCAGCTATGTCAAAAAAGGCATTACTGAATGGATTGAAGGCTGGAAAAAACGAGGCTGGAAAACAGCCAGTAAAAAACCCGTTGCCAATCAAGACCTTTGGCAACAATTAGACGCGTTATGCCAACAGCGCGACGTTGACTGGCATTGGGTGAAGGGTCACGCTGGACATGCAGGTAATGAAAAAGCGGACGAGCTGGCAAACTTAGGCGTGACGTCCAGCAGTGAAGGTTTATCGACAAGAGATGCGCAAGAAATGGCTAAAAAAAAAGAGCCAATAATGCCTAATGAATCGCAAAACACCTCTAATCAAAGCGCCTCTAATAATGATGACTGGCTAAAATATGATCCGTTAGGTCTTGATATGGATGACGAGCTTGACGAAGAAGTGCTCGATTATGAGGCCCTCGATGATGAAGCATTCGACAACCCTCTATTAGACGAACAAAGCCATGACAATGCTAGCAAACCAATGAGTACCACAGACATGCCAGAAGCCCAGACGATGACGACTGACACCATAATGAATAATGACAATCCAGATACGCCGACTGATGAGCCAAAATTTGACGGTGACACCAGCCGTGCCAATCCATATTTTAAGCCATTGCTACCCAAGCCAGTAAACCGTCACCAATCTGATCGTCAGCTGATTATGGATACCGAGACCACAGGACTTGATGCCCTAAAAGGCGATCGTATCGTCGAAGTCGGTATCGTTGAGATGGTTGGGCGTAAATTTACCGGTGAAAAGCTACACGTCTATATCAATCCGCAGCGCGGTATGGATGAGGAAGTTATTCGTATTCATGGTATCTCAGAAGCGTTTTTGGCTGATAAACCGACCTTTGATCAAGTTGCTCAGTCCTTGTACGACTTTATGGATGGTGCCGAAATCATCGCTCATAATGCCACCTTTGATATGAACTTCTTAAATATGGAGTTTGCTAAAGTTGGGATGAATGACTTTGCACAACGGGTAAAAGTCACTGACTCGCTAGTCATGGCCAAGCAACAATATCCAGGGCAAAAAAACACCCTAGATGCCCTCGTGCGCCGCTTAGATGTCGGTAAACAAGACCGTACATTCCATGGAGCATTATTGGACTCCGAGATTTTAGCCGAAGTCTATCTGGCGATGACTGGTGGACAAGTCACCCTCGCTATCGAAGAAGACTCTCAAGCAGACGGTGGACAGACAGCGCATGCTCACTTTGCCAATTTGGCCTCTTTATTACTAGCATCACCCACTGATGAGACGGCCAATCAGAGTTGGTATAGCGAGTTAGCCGAAGAATATTCTGAATTAAAAGCCAACATATAGCATGTGATTAAAATAACCTTTTATACTGACATTTGGATACTGTATAGTTTTGATTATCATCATGAGCGTTATCGGTTACTCATAAACGCCTGTTAAATCATCGTCTAAATGATCGCTATTTTCATCAGTACGTTATGGAAAAATAACTATGAACCAGTCTACACAAATGAAATTAACTGCCCCAACGCTTAGTGTTACTGACTTTAACCTGCCATCGCTACATCTGTTGCATGATGAAATTATCGTCACCCTTAAAGACACTGAGATTCATCTGAGCGAATTTAACGATGACAATAGTCAATCTCCTTTATTATTAGACTCTATTACTGTGCTAAAGCAGCTGTCTTGTATTTTTGAATTGATTTCTTTGGTTGGTGCAGAAGTGTTAAATACCGCCATCGTCAATGGCTTACAGCGCCTTTATAACAGTGGTGATAATAACGATACTGCGTTGATTATGGATCTGTCAGAAGCCATCATGACTCTGGATCGTTATGTGGAATTTGTGCTATTGACTGAGTCAGTAGAGCCAACTTTGCTATTACCTATCATTAATAAGCTTAATGCTCATGGACAGCTCGCGCCTATCGAAGCAGACTATTTTGCGACATTTGGTAGTAGCAGTGTCATTATTGCCAACCCTGAAAAAAACTTTCAGCCCTTGCACGAGCTTAACCTCGACAGTGAGCTGCTGACCTATGCCTATCGTAGTGGTCTTGGGATTGCACTGCTCAATCAAGATGGCGTAGTGAGCCAAGATGCTCAACAAAATCTAGATGCCATGAGTGCTGCATGTGCGTTGATAGCCGCTCATAGCAACAGTCTATTCTGGCAAGCCGCTACTGCTGCGGTCACTGATCTTGCGACCATTTTGCCACTTAACCTCAGCCAGAAGCATACGCTCATTTATCTAGAGCAGCAGTTCCAAAGCTATCTACCCATCATGGACACGCGTTTTGCTGATTTAGTCAGTTTTGCTTGTCAGCGCGATAACGAAGCAGCAAAACTGCTGCGTGAACAATATGCGTCCAATCAATTAGAAGGCCCACAGCGCGAGCAAATGAAGCGCTTTTTATTCGGTCCTAATCGTGCGCTAACGGATACGTTGAACGCTATTATTCAAACGCAAATCAATACGATTAAAGAAGATGTCGATAGCTATGCACGCGGTGATTCACTCAATCCTGCTGATATGCAAACAGCACAAATTATCGAGCAGTTGACGGTACTGGGTTCAGCATTACGCTTGTTGGGACTGTCAAATGCGGCGACCAGCCTGAATGCAGCAGCAGATGCAGTAAGCAAATGGCGCACACCCTCACCTGAAGATTTTGATTATCTACTATTGGCATTAATGCATGCTGAAAACGCTACTATCGCCATGGCTGAGATGCATACCCCAGGGGCGATCTACTTGCCACTCAATAACCCCCATATCTCGTTGCATCAGCTCAATACAGCTTATGATACTTTAATACAAGAAAGTCGTACTGCCATTGCTAGTGCCGAGCAAGCGATTAACGATTACTTATCTGAGCCTGAGCGCGATATGCTCAACATTCAAAACATACCTGAAATGCTACGTCAAGTAGCAGGCGCGGTACGCTTTTTACAACTGCTAACACCGGCCAGTATGCTGAGTCAATTGGCCAACTATATACAGCAACGTATCGAAAGTGGCAATCGCATCGATGACAGCACCTTAGCTTATATCGCTGACGTTATTATGGCTGTTGATCATCATTTAGATGGTTTTGAGCACAACCGTCCAGTGAGTAAACAAGCGCTTAATGTCGGTCAAAGAAGCTTAAGCCAATTACTTGCCGCTTAATGATTTTAGCGGTATCTGTGCTGACGAGTGATTTAAAACTTTTATTTTAAACAAGTTCGTATCTCATTTGCTACGTACTTGATTTAGACCGTTTGGAAACCTGCTTATGACTCGCGCTTTTGTATTTAGTGATGATACCTTACTCTGCCATCAAACGATCAATGGCTGGTGGCCATTGCACATCCAACTACCACCGTTCAATATCAGTAAAAATAACAGTGACAGTAACAGTGACAAAGAGCTACAGCCTACCTATCAGATAGGCAACGTAGCACTACTCGAAAGCCTAGCACCAAGTCACTGGCAGTCTGAGGCTAATGATAGTATCAATGATGGTACAGAGAGTTTGGTTGCGACTGAGTCTAATTCTAGAACTACCGAGGACGCTGCCACTTTCACTGCGCAAGCAGCCAATGCCATCACGTATGATTATGCAGTAGCGCATGATATCGCATTGCCTATTATTGCAGAGGGCAGCGGGAACGCTTTTGTGCCGTATCGACAGCTTATCACGCAGTTACCTGCCGCCTTATCAGCTCAGATTAGCCAAGCCATACAGCTGTTACGCTGGCAGACAGATACGCAGTTTTGTAGTCGCTGCGCATCCCCAGTCGTTCATGCCACAGCAGATGAGCGCGCCATGGTCTGTCCAGTATGCCGATTACGCCAATACCCCCGTGTCCAGCCTTGCGTCATCACGGCTATCACTCGACCGAACCCTCAAACCGGTGAAATGCAAATTCTGCTCGCCCATCATCACCGCTATGGAGAACAAAAGCGCCCCCTAATGTACGGCTTGATTGCAGGTTTTGTAGAAGTGGGTGAAAGTCTAGAGCATGCGGTAGTGCGAGAAGTAGCAGAAGAGGTGAATATTAGCCTATCAGATATTCGCTATGTCAGCAGTCAGCCATGGCCATTTCCTTCTAATTTAATGCTTGGCTTTCGCGCTTCTTATGCGGCTGGCGATATTGTAATACAAGAAGATGAGCTGTCACACGCCGATTTTTTTGACCTCTCTAATCTGCCCAAAATACCGTTTAAGGGCAGCATTGCCTACGAGCTGATCGCCCAGATTGCCCATGAACAAGGCATCGCACTATAGTAGATTGGTTATCTACTATAATACAAGCGCCTCACTTTAATGTCTCTATCCATGTTAATAACGCCAGTCTTGATGACCGATGTTAAGGTTTTTAATTAAATGCAAAGCAGTAGTAATATTCGTCTAATCAATCTACCCATACTGTTCGATACCTTGAATATCGAAACATTGCCTGCTGATATGCAAGCAAAAATTGCCCTTATTGATGCCTGTCTGCCGCAGACGCAGTGCGGTCTGTGTGAACATCCAGACGGTTGCCTGCCTTATGCTACCGCTATTGTAGTAGATAACGAGCCGTATAATAAATGTGTGCCGGGCGGTCAACCTGTTACCGATGCTATTGCGCAAATCGTGACTCTTGACAGTGATGAAACAACCTTCAAAGCCGCGCCATCTCAGTGGCCGATAGACGCCACATCGACGCGACCGACCGAGGTACGCGCCGTCATCCGTGAAGATGACTGTATCGGCTGTACTAAATGTATACCCGCCTGCCCCGTCGATGCTATCGTTGGTACTGGCAAGCACATGCACACTATCTTTACGGACTTGTGCACGGGCTGTGAGCTTTGTATCGCACCTTGCCCAGTTGATTGCATTGATTTGGTCACGATTGAGCGCGAGCTGTCTATCTCTGAGCGCGAGGCAGAACAAGAAGACTTAAGGCAGCGCTATCATACTCATCTTAGACGCGTCACCGAGCAGCTTGCTGATAGCAGCAATAGTAGACCGGTGGTCAGCATGGTAGAAGCAAAGCTGAATAATGCCGCCAGTCAATCGCTGAATATCAGCGAAGCACAAGCAAAAAACACCATTGCAGCAGCCAAGCTACGCAGTAAAATCAAAAAGCTAGAAAAACAATTAAGTGCTCGTCCAAATGAGAGCAAACAAACGGATCTTGACGCATTGCAAGCCGAACTTGCGCAGCTATGACCATTTTATAAATACGTGCGTTATATAGTGGCTTCACGTTAAAAATGTTCAACAGACCCTAGACTAATTAATGGTAAAAATACCATGAGTAAAACCGTCAAGCACAAAACTGCCGATACCCCACCATCGCGGCGCATGCCCAATCGTGACGTCCGTCCATTCTTTGAAAAGTTGGCAGCGACGATTGATGAGCCAGTGACGGAATTACATTATAAAAGTAATTTTGAGCTATTGATTGCAGTCATCTTATCTGCGCAAGCGACGGATGTGAGTGTCAATATTGCCACCCAGAAATTATATCCAGTGGCGAATACCCCTGAAGCAATCTTGGCATTGGGTGAAGAGGGTTTAAAGTCCTATATAAAAAATATTGGCTTATATAATGCCAAAGCTAAAAACGTCATTAAAACCTGCCAAGATTTGATTGAGAAGTTTGATAGTACCGTCCCTGATAATCGTAAGGACTTAGAATCGCTCGCTGGCGTTGGACGCAAAACCGCCAATGTGGTCTTAAATACTGCTTTTGGGCAGCCAACTATGGCAGTCGATACGCATATCTTTCGCGTGGGCAATCGTACTGGCCTTGCCACGGGCAAAAACGTGTTAATCGTTGAAAAAAAGCTGGTCGAACGTATCCCAGACGACTTTATCGTAGATGCGCATCATTATCTGATTTTGCATGGCCGCTATACCTGCCAAGCTCGTACACCCAAATGCGGTGCTTGTCCTGTCTATGACGAATGTATGTTTAAGGACAAAGCCAAGTTTTTGGAATTGTAGTTTTAAGGATTATAGTTTTAAGGACTGTAGCTTTCAGAATTACAGCTTTCAGAATTACAAGCACTCTTTATTTAGAATTGAGGAAGCCCAATGCATACGCTAACCGCCCTACTATTTGACGATTTTGAGACCTTGGATCTGTTTGGACCTATCGAGATGTTTGGCTGCTTGCCTGAGCATTATCGTCTGCAATTTGCCTCGCTGAGTGGTGGTATCATTCACAGTAAACATGGCGTTGCGATGCAAACGGTCGCTGTCACAGAATTGGCGTATCAGACTGATATTGTATTGATGGTTGGCGGAATGGGTACTCGCCAGCAGATCAATCATAGACCGTTTTTGCAGGCGCTTACCACACTGGTTGAACACGCTGATTGGGCGCTTAGCGTTTGTACGGGTAGTGCATTATTGGCTAAAGCTGGTGTTTTGGATGGTAAGCGTGCAACGTCTAATAAGCTCTCATGGCAATGGGTAATAACGCAGTCTGATAAAGTTGATTGGGTAGAGCAAGCGCGCTGGGTCATCGATGGCAAGTTTTATACTTCTTCAGGGGTTAGTGCTGGCATGGATATGGCGCTTGGCTTTATCGCTGACAGACATGACATAGAGACGGCTCGTCAGATCGCTAACTATACTGAATATCGCTGGCAAGAAAATAGCGATATTGATGACTTTTACCATGGTTAATCCAATCCATGCCCAGTTACTTCATAATACTATCCATCGCTAGAGTTTTAACTCGATTCACGGTAAAATGTCATAATTTTTTGATTCAATTTTGCCTTATTTTTCCGTTAACATTTAATCCTGACTGAGTTTATAGATTACAGTCCTTGCCATTAAGCGATCCAACTATGCGTGAATACAACTTATTTACCTCAGAATCTGTGAGCGAAGGCCATCCTGATAAAATGGCTGACCAAATCTCAGATGCTATTCTTGATGCCATCTTACGTGAAGATCTCCATGCCCGCGTTGCCTGCGAAACCTTGGTTAAAACAGGTGCCGTGATATTGGCTGGTGAAGTGACCACAACGGCAAATATCGACGTCGAACGTATCGTGCGTGATACTGTCAACGGTATCGGTTATCATCATTCTGACTTGGGTTTTGATGGCGAGACGTGTGCGGTTATTAACATGCTGGGTAAGCAATCTCCAGAAATTGCCCAAGGTGTCGATCGTAGCGATCCTGAAGAGCAAGGTGCAGGCGATCAAGGCTTGATGTTTGGCTACGCCAGCAACGAGACTGAAGTATTGATGCCAGCCGCTATTGAATATGCTCATCGCTTGATGGAGCGTCAGTCTGAGCTACGCCGCGCTGGCGATCTGCCATGGTTGCGTCCCGATGCCAAGGCGCAAGTTACCCTAAAATATGATGGCACTCGTCCCGTTGCTATCGATGCTGTCGTCCTATCGACCCAGCATGATCCCAGTATCTCGCAAGCAGATTTGCAAGAAGCGATTATGGAATCTATCATCAAGCAAGTATTGCCAGCAGACCTACTGCATGCTGGCACACGCTACCACATCAATCCCACGGGCAAATTTGTCATTGGTGGGCCGGTTGGTGACGCTGGATTGACGGGTCGTAAAATCATCGTTGATACTTATGGCGGCATGGCACGTCATGGCGGCGGTGCCTTTAGTGGCAAAGACCCTTCAAAAGTAGATCGCAGCGCTGCTTATGCTGTGCGTTATGTTGCCAAAAACATCGTCGCTGCTGGGCTGGCTGACCGCTGTGAAGTGCAAGTGAGCTATGCCATTGGGGTCGCTGAACCGACATCTATCTCGGTCAACACCTTTGGTACCAGCAACATCAGCCATGACGAGATCATTCGCCTGATTCGTACCCATTTTGATCTGCGCCCTTATGGCATTACCCGTATGCTGAACTTATTGCAACCTATGTATCAGCAGACTGCGACGTTTGGGCATTTTGGTCGTCCTGGCTCTGAAACTGCCTTTACGTGGGAAAAAACGGACAAAGCTGAAATCTTAAAAGCAGACGCAGGCTTGTAAAAATACCACGTTATGTCCCTTAGTCTCTTACAAACAGACCGTCTCTATAAATCCAAAATTACCGATACTTATTAGGAATCGCTTATGTCTCAAGACAATATTCAAGACAGCAACACTCAAGACAGCAACATTCAAGACAACAATGTTGATGCTAGCGTTGAAATCACCCCTGAAATGCAGGCGTTTTATCAACGTGCCGATGCCATCATTGGTATCGCCAACAGTCAGTTGGGTTCTGATGCTCATTCAGGTCAAGTAGGCGCGTCTTTGTTGTATGCTGCCGCACGTTATAGCGCGTCAGTTGCTTCTATTGGCTTTGTAAAGGGTGATGATTTTGCCAAAGAAAAAGACGATATCGTTGAGTTCTACGTCAAACAGTATCGCCAAATGCTAAGCGACAACTTAACCGATTATGCACAAAACTTTGATAAATACGTACAATTGAACCAAGATGATAAAGTCGCTAAATAAGTCTTTTTAAACACTTAAAGCATAGCAATTATGCTTTATGGCAGGCTTAAAGATCATTAGACATTAAACCCAAGCCTAATTGTAGGCTTGGGTTTTTTATTAACCCTGAATAGTTAAGCATGCAGTCCATTCAATTTAAAAGAAATACAAGGCGACCGAGTGTAGATGTAATTACTTCAAGCGAGGTTAATACTATCACTCTTTTATATAGTCAAAATACCCCAAAAACGCTGCGATACTGCTGATATTAATTTTTTGTAGCTTCTGCCTGCACAGGCACAGCAAGCAAGCAAGCAAGCAAGCAAAAAAATTGATATCAGCATTGCGTGATGTATCGATATTACTTTTCACTGACTATAGTGGATTGACTATAGTCTTGGATGCTGGTTATCGACCATAGCATTAAAGCCTGTGCATATATTGAGCACAACATAAAAAAGGACATGATATCGCTATCATGTCCTTTTCGTTTAATACAAATATTACGTTCAGTCTACTACTCAGCAGCGATAGCGATCATCTCAACTAATAGCTCAGGACGTGCTAGTGCTGACTCGCCACAAGCACGGGCTGGAGGCTGAATGCCTTCAAACCATTTATCATAGACTTCATTCATAGCAGCAAAATCTGCCATGTCTTTGATCCAAACCGTCACTGATAGTAATTTTGATTTATCGCTACCGACTTCTTCTAGCAGCGTTTGGATCTTTTCTAAACACGTCAAAGTTTGTGCTTTGATATCGTCTTCTGTATTGCCCACTTGACCACATAAATATACGGTCTGGTTGTGGACGACAATTCTGCTCATGCGTTGAGTGCTGTGTAGTTTTTTGATCATTTTATATCCCTTCAAATTATTGATTTAAGTCTGTGCTAAATCTATCAAATGCACTTTTATTTCGAAAAACGCTGGGCGCTAAATGGCGCAACATCTACCAATAATGGCTTGTCATGAATCATCTCTTCAACGAGACGCCCTGTCATAGGCCCTAAAGTAAAACCTTGATGACTGTGACCAAACGCAAACCATAATTTGTCATGCTTATCCGCAGGACCAATAACTGGCTTCATATCTGGCATACAAGGACGTGATCCTGCCCAAGCTTCAGATTCTACCGCGTCTTCTAATGGTAAGATTTTGCGAGCTAGCTTCAATACGGTTTTTAATTGGCCAAAATTCTTTGGCGCATCCATAGTGGTCATCTCAGCACCAGTCGTGATACGGATACCTTGCTGCATTGGACCCATCACAAAGCCTTTGTCCATATCGAACATGCTGTGATTGATGGTGTTTTTTTCCGTCACTTTGAAATGCTGATGATAACCACGCATTGGGAACAATGGCAGATTATAACCAAGCGGTTTAATCAAGTCGTTCGACCAAGGACCCGCGGCGATGACCAATTTATCACTATAATACGTATCGTTATCAGTGATAACTTTCCAACCTTCGCCGTCTTGTACGATTTCTTTGACATCGCTTTCTTTGATCGTGCCGCCCATCTCTTGGAAATTTTTCGCATACGCTTTGACCAGCGAGCTTGGGTTCGATACTTGCCAAGAGTTTTTCCAATGAATCGCCCCAACGAAACCTTCAAAATTGGCGCTAGGTTCCATTGCTTTTAGCTCTTCAAGGTTTAGGACATTATGTTCAACACCTTGGTTGCGAGCATCAATGGCTGACGCTTGTGCTTCTTTAAACGTCTCTTCAGAACGATGCAACTGTAACCAGCCATCACGCGTGATAAGCTCGTCAGCACCAGATGCTGAAATCATTGTCTGATGCTCACTGGTACAATGCGCGATCAGCGTCTGCCACTCTGATTCGATTTGTTTGACAGTCGCAGGTACAGAATATTTCCAGTACTGTAATAGCGCTTGATGGTAACGCAGAATCGCTGGTATGCGATAGCGAATGTCAGTACCTTGGTTCGGTAATACTCTGATCATTTCAGTCAATTGACGAGGAAAAGGATGGGTATGAATGGCTTCACGCTGAATCAATCCAGCATTACCATACGAGGTCTCTGAACCTGGTAATTTCTTATCTAACATCAGTACTTGTGAACTATTTTTTTGTAGATGCCACGCAACTGAGGTGCCAACCATACCTGCACCGATAACGATCACTTCATAGCGCATAACCTATCCTTTTCTTAGGGTGTTAATACAGAGTATCAAATATGAGGGTCTAACAGAATTAGGTGGTAATAGTAACGCATTAGAACAAATTTTAAACCCTTATCTGACGGACTTTTTTGTTATCTAATACTTTTAGTTATATATTCGCTAGATAAGTATTTTTAAATGGAATAATGTGGCAATTAAGTGGTCATTGACGGGTTATACGAAAATATATCTAATGAATTAAGGCATCTTTAAAGTCATGAGTAGCAAGTTGCTTAGAAAGTTTAGTCAGTGGAAATTGCATCTATTATTAATCTATCATTACCACACCGGCTCGTCACTTTCCTTAATCAACTTTAATCAACTTTTTAACTATCTTTTTGGACAACTTTTCTATGAATACCTTCTAAGTAGTGACATTAATTTCTGTGCTATAGTTTGGTCTTTGTGTTTTCAGTGAAGTAATCGCTAATATTTTTGATGATTTGGAAGATTTAATAAATGAGTATTTACGCACAAAGATTGGCCTCTCAAATTGAATTCATTAAACAGTGTGCTTTGATGAAAAAAGCGCCTACTCAAGACTTTACGAAGCACAGTGACTTCACTTGTACAGAAGAGCAAGTATTAAATCTGCCTGGTATCAGCCTAAATATCATAGATGGTAGCTCTGAAGAGGTTTGGCTACGTCTAGAACGTTTACGTGAAAACTCAGCACCTAAACCTAGCAGCTCACTGTTAGCAAATTGGTTAATATTTCCAATAAAATGCGGCGATCAGCCTTTATTGCAAGAAAAAATCAATGTACAAAATTTAATAGACGATGGTGCTATCGCTCATGAAGAAGCATTCACACCATTTGAAGTCGAGGATAACCATCAGGATGAGACATTAGAGTTAGATGAACCATTACAGGCAAATATTTATTTAAGAGATTTTCCTGCAAGGGACGCTGTACGAGATGAATTCAATACGTACCTCAAAGATATTTGGCAACCTTGGCTAGCAAAAGAGAAACTCGTTCGCCAAAGTATTGCTCTGTATTCCAGCCTATTCATGCTGAATCAACAGCTTCAGGGCAATCTCGCTGATGCACAGCTAGAGCTAGTATGGGGTGTTGGTATTGCCCTACGAAAAAGCACTGACAATGAGCAAAGTAGCAAACAAATAAAGTATCCCCTATTGACACAATCTGTTGAAATCACCTTAGATCAGAAAACGATGGCGTTACTCATCAAGCCTACCCTATCTGTGCCTACGCTTGAAACTGAGCCTTTCTCCATGGATGAGAATCAAGGTTTAGCCAAGTTATTGAAAAACAGCAAAGCGTTTTATGATTCAGAGGATGTGTCATTAAGTCCTTTTTTACCAAGTAGCTATGAGCCTATCTTAAAATCAGCCGTTACTTTGCTTGACTCGTCTGGCGTTTATCAGCCAGACCATACTGGTGCAGATGATCGAAAAATACCTAAAGCGAAGAACAACCTAATCGTCACTGATACTTGGGTCATTATGGCGCGTCCTAGAAGCAATAATATATTTTTGCAAGATTTAGACAAGTTCGCTATTCAGCTTGAAAATAGCGATGACCTTCATTTACCAAGTGCGCTTATAGCAATGCTGACCGAGCCTGCTACAGAAAATAAAGAAATCATACTACCCGCTTATCGTGGTTTATCTATGGTCAGCGGCAGTGAAAATTATACAGACATGCCAGCTGAGCTATATTTCCCTAAAGCATTCAATGATGAACAAGTACAAATCATACAGCAGTTGGATGTTCACGATGGTGTGGTCGTTCAAGGCCCACCTGGTACAGGCAAAACCCATACTATTACCAATGTCATTTGTCATTACTTAGCACTTGGCAAGCGGGTACTGGTCACGTCGATGAAAGACCCAGCGCTAAAGGTACTACAAGGACAACTGCCTGAATCTATTCGCCCGCTCGCCGTTAGCCTGCTGACCAGTGAAAACGAAGGTCTAAAGCAGTTTGAACATACCATCAAAAAAATATCGAGCGAAGTATCTAGTATCAATCGCGAGGCCTACAAAAAAGACATCCTCATGTTTGATAATCAAATCGATACCATCCATGCACAGTTGGCCAGCACTGATCATAAAATTACGGCTTGGGCACGGTTAAACCTTGATGATATCACCATCGATAATGAAACTATTAAGCCCATAGATGCCGCGACTGAGGTTGCTCAAAACCGGCAGATTATCGAAAGTTTTCCCGATAAGTTGGGTATAGAAGAGAACTTTAAGCCTCGATTTACTCATGCTGATATCACAGCGCTAAAAGACGCAAGAGTAAACCTCGGCAATGACTTGAGTTATTTTAATAAAAAGATTCCTGCTATTGCAGACATACCGCCTACCAATGTTATAAAGCAACTTCATAAGGATTTAAGTTACCTCAATGAATCGCAAACAGCTGAGCAACAAGGAGAATTGCCAAGCTTAATCAATGACAGTGCTAGCACGCTAGATATTGCTCAGGAAACCACTGCTAATACATCTCGTTTAATTGATTTACTGCAAAAAATTGGAGCGGCTAGTCAGAATTGGACCACAGATATTCAGCAGCATTTAGCTAATGAGACTAAGCAAGATATTATCGGCCATCTCACTATACTAAACGATGAAATCAAAGCGCTTTTTGACGAGAGAACTATTTATTTAACCAAACCTATTACGATGACTGATGATTTTGATAAAAATCCAGAGCTCGTTGACGCGGTGAAAAATTTATCTGAAGGCAAAAAACCATTTGGTCTCGCTGGTATTTTTGGTAAGTCTGCTGAAAAGAAAAGCCTTGAGTCTATTACGATAGTCTCGTCAGCACCATCAAGTACAGAAGACTGGCAATATATATCCAGCTTTATAGCGTTTAGAAAAAAAGCTCAAGCGCTTATCCTTCGCTGGAATGCCTTATCAAATGAGCTGTCCTTACCAATATTTGAAGTGTCGTCTAATAATCTGGCTGCGTTACATTCAGCCGTTCATCTATATGATGAGATCATTGCTAGTAAAAACTTGCAGCACAGTATCAAGCAAGCGTTAAGCACTATATTCATAGATTGGGATGTTATTTCTGCAGCATCGTATGACACGGATATTTTGGCTGAGATTGAAAGTGTTCTTAAACAACATTTAAAGAGACATAATCTGGCTGAAAGTCTCACACTAAAAGAGACATTACTTAATAACCTCGCTGACGGTGAAGGCAATATTAGTGAAAAAATAATCGCCTTTTTCACTCAAAATATTGGTGACCCGCATTTATCTGATGAACAATTACAAACAGACTATCAAGAGCTGTTAAATGAGCTGCAACGCGTGAATAACCTTGCAACAGACTTACAGACAGTCGCTGACGTTACCCAACTCATTGAAGATAACGGTGCACCACTTTGGGCAAAAAAATTACGTTTTGAACTTCATAATAATTCTCAAGACACCTTGGCATCAGATAACTTGCAACCTGACGACTTACTGCCTGATAACTGGCAGCAGATTTGGCGAATTGGTAGACTGACAAGCTTTATCGACAGTATCGATGGTCGCAAGGAGTTAGTTCAACTGGCAAAAACTCGTGGCAATTTAGAAGTAAATCTGGCACGACTCTATCAAGAAGCCATCACCAAAAGAGCATGGCTAAAAGTTGCAGAAAATGCGACACCAAACGTTAGAGCGTCTTTAGAAAAATACCGCTCTGCCATTATGCGTATCGGTAAAGGAACAGGTAAAGGCGCGCATTATTATCGCCGAGAAGCGCGCGAAGCCTCTGCGGGAGCAAGTGCTGCTATCCCGTGTTGGATTATGCCGCATTATCGTATTTCTGAATCCTTGCCAGCAGAGTTTGGCAGTTTTGACTTGGTTATCATCGATGAAGCATCTCAATCTGATTTAACGGCGTTGCCAGCAATCATGAGAGCAAAGAAGGTTTTAATCGTTGGTGACGATAAGCAAGTGTCACCAGAAGGCGTTGGTCTCGATATCGAAAAAATTCGCAATTTGATGGCTCAATACTTGAGTAATCAAGTCCCTGTCTATCGCTCACAGATGTCACCTGATCGTTCAATATATGACTTATTCAAAGTCGTTTTTGCCGATAGCAGCGTCATGCTAAAAGAACATTTCCGTAGTGTGGCACCTATCATTGAATTCTCAAAACGTGAGTTTTACAACCATGAGCTGATACCTTTGCGTAAAGCCAAGCCTTCAGAGCGCTTAGACCCTCCATTGATTGATATTTATATCACCGATGGCTATCGGTTAAAAGGCTCTGATATTAACCCGTCAGAAGTCAGATTTATTGTCGATGAAATCAAGTTCATCGTTTCTGACCCAGTCTACAAAGGTAAAACCATCGGTGTTGTCTCATTGCTAGGTAATAAGCAAGCGCATAGCATTATGGAGATACTCAACAAAGAACTAGATGAGGCGGTAATGACTGCTTTCGATATTGCTTGCGGTGATGCCCGAACCTTTCAAGGTAAAGAGCGCGATATCATGTTTTTGTCATTGGTAGTAGTACCCGGAGCGGCTCATGCACAAACGAGAGACACTTTCGCCCAGCGTATGAATGTCGCTGCTTCAAGAGCGCGCGATAGAATGTATTTAGTACGTAGTATTGAGCTAGACGAGCTTAGCCAAGCTGACCATTATCGAGCAGAACTCATCAAACACTTTCAAGGACCATTCATGCAAGACGAAGAAGAAGTCTCTGATTTGCGTCAAAAATGTGAGTCTCCCTTTGAAACGGAAGTCTTTGATCTTCTGGTGGAGAGAGGCTATCGAGTGGTTCCACAGGTTAAAGCAGGTGCCTACCGAATCGATATGGTAGTCGAAGGTGAAAACGACAACAGCCTAGCCATTGAATGTGACGGTGATAGATATCATGGGCCTGACAAATGGGACAGCGATATGCAACGTCAGCGTATTTTGGAGCGTGCTGGCTGGAAATTCTGGCGCTGCTTTGCGTCCACATTTGTCACTCGTAAAAAAGAAGTTATCCAAGGTTTATTAGCAGAATTGGAACGTTTAGAGATTTATCCAATCACTATCGACACAGCATATAGCAGCCCGTATGTTGAATCTAGAGTCGTCACGACTGTTGATGCACCACAGATCGATATTGAAGCTAACATTGATGCCAATATAGATAGTGAAACGGAGACTGACGCTTAAATATATAAGAGTCGGTCAATACTATGGCGTGTCACCATTTAAACTGTAAGGCTTAAAATTAGATAAATTGCAGCCAAACAAGGAAAGTAGCTCAGATGATATCGAGATCTTGACTAGCTGTCTGACGCAGTTTGGCAAGATCTAGCCATTTTTAGGCTCTTTCGTTCAGATTGAGGACACACCTTAATAGAATCAATAATCTCCTGATAGCTATTTACGATATTAAACATAGGTAAGGCTTTCTCTACAACTTCTTTTGAAGGTGAGAATAAGTATCCATGAGTGGCTGCGCTTAGCATCGTAAAATCATTAAACGCGTCGCCAATCGCTATACTATTTCCCAATGATAAAGGATATTTTTCTATAATCTCATGTTTACCATGTTGGCGACTGTATAGTGCTTTATTAACATAGCCTGCACTATCAATCTGCAAACGATGACAATATACGGTATCCATTGGAACTTCGAGCTGCTGCAAGAATCCTTCAAGTAATTCATGAAAGCAGTCTGACACGATTTTAATCTCAAAACCTTTCATCTTTAATGCTTGTAGAAACTCTTTTGCTCCTTCAATTGGATTAAGTTGCCCGATAATACTTTGTATTTTTGGTAGCGTGATCTGATATTTTTCTAGAACAGCTATGCGATATAGCATCAGTTTTTCATAATCCTCTACTTCCCTTGTTGTGATGCTAAGCTCAGATATATCTAGGCGTATAGCCAAAAATTTCCATATTTCTGGGACTAAGACACCTTCCATATCGATAAAGGCTATTTTATTCATTTTGACTATCCTTAGTTTAAGTTTGTAAAGAGCAAGAACATACCTAATAAGGCTAATATGAAACCAATCACTCGATTGATTGCTACTTGTCTATTCAACATTTTTTCTCTTAAAGTACGCTGAGAGAACAATAAAGCCACTAGAGCAAACCATATGAAATGAGCTACCGACATGAACAGTCCGTAACCGATTAAAATGGATTTTGGGGTGATAGCGCTAACAATTTGTGTATAAGTGCTAATAACAAACAATGTAGTCTTAGGATTCAGGGCGTTCGTAAAGAAACCATATCGTAACGCTTGTGCAGAACTGATGCAGGTAGAAGAACCCACGTCCTTTACAGGTTTTTGTATAAATGTTTTATACCCAATATAAATGAGATAAAACGCACCAAGATATTTTATGATAGTCAAAAAATTGGGCGCAAACTCCATTACAATGGCAACGGCCAATAAGGTATAGGCGACATGTACTAATACTCCTAACGCTATACCAATAGAAGTTAATACACCAATAGAGCGCCCATATAAGTAGCTATTTTTGGTCACAATAGCAAAATCAGCGCCTGGACTGATGACAGCAAGAATAGTAATCATAATAACGGCTAAAAATTCTGTCATTTGTCTATCTCTATGCTTCTATTAGCTATATTTCCTGTATTTTTCACACTTACCTCGTGTAGTTATTCAATTCAGTTGTATCTTCCTATATTTATTAGTAAACTAAAATTGATTTATTTACATGAGTATTTATGAGTTTTTGGCATGATAGAAAAGATATCATTAAATTCGCTGAAGTTTTTTTATTACGTTGCACAGCATGGTAGCGTGACGTTAGCATCTCAAAAATTGTTTGTGACACAGAGCGCAGTGAGCAAACAGATTAAAAATCTAGAAGATGCTTTAGGTCTTATTTTATTTGATAGAGTGAACAAGAAGCTTGTACTTACCCCAAATGGCAGCTTACTTTTCGCCTGCTGCCAGCAAGTTTTTGCAAAATTAGACGATTGCCTTGTCGATTTAAAAAATCAGCAATATGAAAAGAAACAATTGGTACTATCCTGCGAACCTACAATTTCTATGAAATGGTTGATACCGCGTTTAGCTGAATTTAACTCACTAAACTATGGCTTTGAAATTGTGTTACTGACGGGCGGTGGAATCGTAGACTTTCAAGGGAAATCTATCGATATTGCTTTGCGCAGAAACGATTTTGAATGGGACAAGAATATATTTCATGAGAAAATTATTGAAGAATACATAGTTGCTGTTCGCAACACTAGAACCGAACAGACAAATACGCTTTTACTTACTTCTTCTCGACCAAATTTATGGCAACACATAAACAAGTCTAAGTTAGTGAGTAGTGACATTTTATCGTACGAACACATGGTGTTAGAACATTTCTATTTGTGTATTGAGGGATGTTTAGCTGGTTTAGGAACAGCTATTGTTTCAATATTTATGGTGGAAAAAGAAATCTCACATGAATTTTTAGCATTGGTACATCCTCCCGTAGCGGACAGTTCTTCATATAATTTATTATCCTATTACCCTTTTTACGAAGATGAAAGAAAGGTGATATTCAAAAACTGGCTGAAAACAGAGATGCTGATTAGCAAGGTACAGTTTATGGGAAATTTGAAGTAGATCTGGAGCTTACTTAAATTCTATGTATTTGCTTATACTTCAATAACAAGCAATGGATAACCAATATTATATCAATGAACTGCTGAGAAAATTTCCAGTAATATGAATCGCTTTGAGGACATCAACTGCTCCCAAAAGCAGCTCATGCTGTCATTTATTAAAACCACCTTTTAGGCTGAGACAAAAGCTCATCTATACGATAAGTATCAAAAGAGCATGACTAAAAGTCGCCGAAAATGTAACGCCAAACGTTAGAGCATATTTAGAGAAATATCGCTCTGCCATTATGCGTATCAGTAAGGGAACAGGCAATGTATCAATGTGCTAATTGATGGCACGCCCTGTAGCGTTAATACACTTCAAACATCACCACCACACTGGATCATCACTCGCCAGCGTCTCTAACAGTTTTTTAGAGCTTTTAACCTCAACTTCATCGGCAGAGAGCTCCGCGATAAAGCGTGAGGGCTTATCGAAATACCCTGAATAACTGGCGAAGTAATCAGGTGCGGTTAGATACAATCTGGTCTTGGCTCGACTACAGGCGACATAAAATAATTTTCGCTCCTCTTCCAACTCTTCAAAGTCATCCAACGAGCGATGATGTGGCGTGATGCCATCGACCAATGAATTGACAAACACCACTGGCCACTCCAACCCTTTGGCACTATGAATAGTCGAGATAGTGACTTTGTCACTGCCATTTTCATCCGGCTGACTGGTTGTCGCTACCGAATCATTGGGCGGATCGAGTGCCAAATTTTCTAAGAAATCATCAAGGCTACTGTGCTCTGTTGCCAAATTTTTGAGCACCCGAAAATCCTCACTACGCTCACGCCAATTCTCTTCAATCATCTTTAGGATAGGAATGTAAAAATCAAGTACCAGCTCAATGATAGCCTCAACCGACTCCGCTTGTTGCGCTTTGGTCAAAGTCGTATGAAGCGATTCTAACTGCGGACTTTTTTTGCTAAATTTCGGTAGTAATAATGGCTCAAAGGAATTGTTATCAGCATTAATCGCTTGAGTCAAACGCGTCGCGGTAACTGTCCCAACGCCTTGGAACAAGGTCAAAATTCGATGCCAAGCGATGGTGTCATTAGGATTATAAAGAATTTTTATAAAGGCTAAGACATCCTTGATATGGCGGCGCTCAACGAACTTAATACCCCCTACCACGATAAATGGAATATGGCGCTCCATAAATTCTAACTGTACATAATTAGACTGAAAAGACGTGCGGCACAGTACTGCAAAATCGTTGTAATCGTAGTCTGTCTTGTGCTCGATAATCTTATCGGCTATATATTTGGCCTCTTTTGTTTCATCGCTTAAACGGCTAAAGGTTGGTTTGTTGCCCGTTATGCTCGCGTTTGAATAGAGCTGCTTTTGATACCCTAGCGTGATTTGCGCGGACAAAGCATTGATATAATTTAAAACAGCAGGCGTACTACGATAGTTTTGCTCAAGCTTAATGAGACTCGCCTCAGGATAGGTCTCACCGAAGAGCAAGATATTCTCGTAATTAGCACCGCGAAACGCATAAATACTTTGATTGTCATCACCGACCACCATCAGCGAGACCGAGACTGGTGCACAGATAAGATCAATCAGCTGCTTTTGCGGAATATTCGTATCTTGATATTCATCAACCATAATATAGCGGTAGTTTTCTTGTAGCAGCTGACGGAATTTGTCGTTAGACTTTAGATGACGCACCACTTGGCTGATAATATCGTCAAAATCATACAAATGATTGGCGCGTTTATACTCATGAAAGTCGACAGCCAATTGCTCAATGATAGGAATATGAATAGCAATATCAGGATAATTATCTTCGATCAAGTTACGAATAGGAATGCGCCGATTTCTAGAGGTTGAGAAAATATTCTGTAAGGTTTTCTTGCGTGGAAATGCTTGTTTCTTAGTTTGCGCTGGGTACTTCTTTTCTTTATAAATCAAGTCAATCGCGTCCTCAGCATCCCCCGTATCTAGAATCGTGAAGCGCGGATTGATACCCAGTAGCCCTGAATATTGACGCAGCAGCCTATTGCAAAACGAGTGAAAGGTGCCACTGGTGATATCATTTAGCGCTTTACTGGTCGGCAAAATATCCTCGGATAACTGCTCGTCAGATAGGGTGTTAGTGAGCAAGGTTTTCGCGCGACTCTTAATCTCATTGGCGGCTTTTCGAGTAAAGGTCAGTAGCAATATTTGCTTAGGAGGCACACCATTCTCTAATAGATAACTGGTGCGATACGTCAAGGTTTTGGTCTTACCAGAGCCAGCACCAGCGATGACCAATACCTTGCCATCGATAGTAGTGGCTGCTAACAATTGATCCGGATTGAGCTCACTAGCGTAGTCTACTTTTAAGCCTAAATCACTATTCAACCTTTGCTTCAGCAGCGCAACATTGGCAGCATCATCGGCGTCGATTAGATTTGCCTCTAGCTTTTTAATTGCTTTTTCAAGACGCGCAAGCTTGGGTTTAATCTCCATAAAGTTCTGCGGATAGTGATAGCGGTGCGTGTCAAAAATAGTGGATGTCATTATAGGATATTGCCTTTCATTTTATTTTAGCCGCCTTTATCTGTATAAAGCACCTAATACGTAGCAGTTCAGAGATTTAGCTAAGAGGTTTTGATGTTAATGATTTTTGCTGTTAATGATTAAGATTGTTAGTAAAGTTTAGCGAGTTATAGGTACTCACCTTTAATGCGCTTGTCAGCCAAATTATTATTTTATAGTACAGCTTACCATAATTGATAAAACAGCAAAATTGCCAGCGATGACTAGGACAGACTCGGACAAAATCTTAGTATACCGCACAACAACCTCACCCCTATTCCGGTAAATTTGCTACAATATGCCCAATTTTGATTTACCATTTAACTAAGTTTTATAATGACTAATTACTGAGTTCTATGGGGACTAAGTAGCAAGTCTTATATTGACTAAGTACCAACTGATTTTATTCATATATTGAGAGCATGTTATGGGTTTTAATTGCGGCATCGTCGGCCTACCAAACGTGGGTAAATCTACCTTGTTTAACGCCTTGACCAAAGCGGGTATCGCCGCTGAAAACTTTCCGTTTTGTACCAAAGATCCCAACACGGGTATTGTACCAGTACCAGACCTACGCCTAAAGAAACTGGCTGATATCGTCAATCCTGAACGTGTACTACCGACGACGATGGAGTTTGTGGATATCGCAGGTCTAGTCGCAGGCGCGTCAAAAGGCGAAGGTATGGGCAACCAGTTCCTAGCCAACATCCGTGAGACTGATGCGATTGCCCACGTGGTACGCTGCTTCGATGATGACAACGTCGTCCACGTCGATGGTCGCGTTAGCCCTATTGATGACATCGAAACCATCAATACTGAATTGGCATTGGCCGATTTAGAAGCGGTTGAGCGCGCTGTGTTTAACTTAACCAAAAAAGCCAAAGGCGGCGATAAAGACGCTAGTGCCATGCTTGATGTGTTCAAAAAAATCGAACCATTGTTAGCAGACGGTCAAGCAGCTCGCGCGGCAAACCTTGATAGCGATGAGAAAAAACTCATCAGAAGCTATGGTTTGATTACCCTAAAGCCAACCATGTATATCGCTAACGTCTCTGAGGACGGCTTTGAAAACAACCCTTATCTAGATGCGGTACGCAATTATGCGACTGGTGAAGATTCTATCGTCATCGCGCTATGCAACCAAATCGAATCTGAAATCGCTCAGCTTGATGAAGACGACAAAAAAGACTTCCTAGCTGAGATGGACATGGAAGAAGCCGGTCTTGATCAAGTAATCCGTGGTGGTTATGACTTACTGGATATGCAGACTTACTTCACTGCTGGTGTCAAAGAAGTTCGTGCTTGGACTGTCGCTATTGGCGCAACCGCACCGCAAGCTGCTGGTGTAATTCATACCGATTTTGAGCGCGGTTTCATTCGTGCCGAAGTCATTGCTTATGATGACTTCATCGAGCACAACGGTGAAAAAGGCGCAGCGGCCGCTGGTAAATCACGTTTGGAAGGCAAAACTTACATCGTGCAAGATGGCGATGTGATGCATTTCCGCTTTAACGTTTAACGTTCAAAGTTTAATAAAGCGAATTGCGTGTTTACACAGTCTTAGTAGAGAACAACCAAAAGTCAGCCTTTGTGCTGGCTTTTTTTATTATAATAACGTCTGTTATTTTCAAAAACAGCAAATCCGCTGAAAATAATTATTAAAATAATGATAAAAATAACGGGTTATAAACTATGACGGCTCATATTTATCAATCGCTTAACAGCAGTGCACATTGGGCACAACTATTTAGTGCGCAGCGCTTGGGCAGCCACAAAAAAGCTCCAGCGCAAGACAGCGCGCGCTCATCCTTTCATAAAGATTACGACAGACTGGTGTTTTCGCACTCTTTTCGGCAGCTCAATCAAAAAACCCAAGTCCATCCATTGACCAACCAATTGGGCATTCATACGCGCTTGACGCATTCGCTTGAGGTCTCTTGTATTGGACGCTCATTAGGGATAATGGCGGCAGAAAAACTGCATGATAAATTAGCCAGCGGTCTACCAGCAGGCGTCTCGCCAGCCGATGTCGGTGTGATTGTTCAAGCAGCTTGCCTCGCTCACGATATTGGTAATCCGCCTTTTGGTCATGCAGGAGAATACGCCATTCGCGATTGGTTTATGCATCCTGATCGTCAGGCTATTTTGCAAAATCTGAGTAATAATGAGCAATTAGACTTACTGGCATACGAAGGCAATGCGCAAGGATTTCGGCTACTCGCCCGTAATGAGCATCATCCTGATAAGGGCGGTATGCGCCTCACTTGCGCGACGTTGGGTGCCTTTATGAAATACCCTTGGCTAGCGACGCATAGCAATCATGTTTCTGAAAGCACTTCTCCAAGTAATTCGCTCACCAATGTACAAAAATTTGGCTGCTTTTATAGTGAAGCCTCTCAGTTAGAAGAATTGGCAGCGTGCTTGAGTCTACCGCGCTCGCCGCAACATGATGGTTTTGCGCGCCATCCCCTCGCCTATCTATTGGAGGCCGCAGATGATATCTGCTACGCGCTGATAGATTTAGAAGATGGTATCAATCTGAATATGCTAACCTATAGCGAGGTCGCCACGATATTTTATGAGTTGATTGGTGAGCGTCCTAGTAGCGTGAGCTTGCCAGCGCATATGTCTGTCAGGCAAAGCCTAGCATCATTGCGAGCACGTGCTATGATGCGCTTGGTCAACACCGTCACCGACGCTTTTGTCGCTAATAGCGAGCCCTTGCTGGCTGGTACACTGCAAGGCAGTCTATTTGCACATTGTGATGCAAATGTGCAAAATGGTATTAATCAAGCCAAACAATTGGCGCATGAGCAAATATTCAATCACCCAAGCAAAGTGCGGATGGAATTGATGGCGAACCAATGCTTGCATCGCCTCTTAGATGCCTTTATACCATTGGCTTGGACAAACGCAAAAACTGCCCCGATGTCATTTGAGCAGCAGCGACTGCAAAAACTCCTCCAACCGCACCTCGATGAGCATCGACGGGTACTATCCGATAATATCTATCACAATATTTTAAATATATTGGACTTTATTACTGGGATGAATGATCATGAGGCATATAGATTGGCGCAGGAGCTACAAGGTCATTGGGGTACGATGGTCTAGGGCGCGTCCTCATTTTAGAAACGGTCACAGCGTCCATCTCACCCAATGTACTCAGTGTAATATTTGTGCTTAATTGCCCGATACTCACTATAAATGGCTTTGACTATAAATTAACACAAGTTGCGTATTTCAGTCGTATTTCTACGCTGAAGTGAGTATGATAAACCTCTATCGGATAATTTTGAAATATTATGAGCAGTCGCGAACAAAAGAAACTTCAAACCCGGCACGCCTTCTTTAATGCCGTGCTCGATCTCTGTATGACAGGACAGTCTTTTAGCTCCATCAGTCTCAGGCAGGTGACACGTGAGGTTGGTGTCGTGCCAACGGCATTTTATCGCCATTTCGATGATATGGAATCGCTTGGGCGGGCGCTGGTGGTTGAAGAATTGGGCGGGACACTCGCCATATTAAGCGACAGTTTACAAATTGGCCGTAGGCGCAGCTTTGATCGCCAAATCGCCAAGAGTATTCAGCTGTTTTTATATATGGTCAGCGAGCAGCCTTGTTATTGGCAGTTTTTGGTCAGCGAACGCTATGGTGGTTCAGAGGCCGTGCGCAAGGCCATTAATGAATTGATCAAAAAGCATGGACAAAGCTTAGCAGAAGATTTGGCCTTACAGCCCGCCTTTACTCATATTGATGCCTATGATTTACGCTTACTGGCTGAAGCAGGGGTTAATATGTTTTTTTCTTGGATTATCGACTGGTTAGAGCTGACGTATACTGAAGATCATGATGACGAAGCTGATTTGTCTGAAATTGAAAAAAAGAAACAGCTGATGCTGCATAACTGTACTCGTCAAGCACAAATGTTGTTTTATGGCGCATACAACTGGAAGTCTACTGAAGAGACTCGCCTTAGCGATGACTAAGTAATCTCCAAAACCTTTGAGTGCGGATTAAAAACTCGGCCGAAATACCCATAGACGCTGTGTAACAACCTTAATTGACTTCGCTGTTTTTCTCTTATCGTTATTACCCGTACTGTTGGCATCATTGCCATTTTTATCATTGCTATTAGCATCGTTGTTATTAGCAGCACTACTATTCTCGGTCTCACCATCATCAGTGGCAGCTTTGCTAATCAAGACAGTAGCAAAACGTTGCCGTGTTTGACCTGTATTCGCACTATCTGTCGCTGTGATAAGCGCCTTAAAGGCTTGACTGTCAACGGCTAATAATGGCGTTAATGCTGCCCGCTGCTCTGCATTAATGCCTCCCAATTGTGGCAATTGCCATAATTCATCAATAGATGGCAAGACCTGCTTGCGCCTCATCTCGGTCAACCCACGCATCTGCTCGCTAGTCACACCGTCCACCAAAGACGCCAGCAATTCAGGGCTGGCGGTATTGACATTGATAGGCACATAATAAGGGACGGCAGTAATGTAAGGGCGTAGCGCCGCCAGTACTTCAGCGCCTACTCCTCGAACGTCTGGTAGCTGATCGATGCTAAGAAATGGCTGGTTCGGTAAGGTCCCATCTACTGCCCCGCTGCGCTGCTGCGAATATACCACGCTCTCATCACCCCCATCTTGATAGACCTCACCATCTGCATCTTGATAATCCAGTACTGCAATAGCGATATCGGGCTCTAGGTTTAATTGTGTTAAGAGTCTTTGAAAGACAGCCAAGGCTGCCGTATTAACCGCACCATTCTGATATAAGTTATTGATATTAAAACGACTGGCCTCGTCACGCAGTTCGATGCTAATGCTATGATTATCTAAGGCATAAGGCGGTATTGGCTGCGCCCAAATATCTTGCTCGCTATCCGTATCATTGAGCTTATTATCCGCACGAATCAAGGTCACTGCCAACTGCTGACCGGCGTTAATATCTTGTAATAACTGATTCTGATCAAACAATAAGCCACTACGCCTGATAGCAATTTTTTGACTGGCAAGCATCGCCCCTGCGACCACCGTAATACTAACCACCAGTAGCAATATAGTCAGCAGCGCTACCCCGCGCTGAGAATGCGCTGTCATTGACATAAGCGACCTCTCTGATTGGTACAAGGGCACATTTTCAATACCTTATAAATTAGCATTGCCCACACCAGCGTTAGCAGTATTGCTACCATTAGTATTATCGTTATTACTGTTGTTACCGTCATTACTGCCATTATCGTTGCTGTTATCATTTTTACTATTAGGTGTATGTTGCATACTACTACGAGGGAATGGCTGCGGCGCAAGTGCCCATTGCCAAGTGATAGGCATATCTTGATAAGTGAAGCTGACGGCAATACCTTTTGGTAATAACTCAGCCTCAGCTTGGCTACTCGCTGTATTAGTCGCTTGCCCAGACGCTCTATTCACATTGCTGTTATTGCCACTGTTTTCGTCAGGGAACTTCGTCGCTATCTCTGGTAAATAGGCCTGCCAGCGTGCTGCTGTCACCCCTTCCAACAATACACTATCCAAACTAACGCTATCAGGCCCCGTTGCGAGGCTGGTATATTGACGGCGAATCAAGCGCTCATCGGCAAAAATATATTCGACGTGCTGCATACTGGTACTGCTTTGGTAGCGTGGGTCAGGATCTGCAAAGCGTACGAAGCTGACACGCTCGCCATCTAGGCTCATAAAAGGCTCAGGCTCTATCGCATTGTCTTGGCTGCTTTCGTTGCCACTATTTGCGACACTAATATCTTGAGTACGGGCATCTTGCGTCGTGGGTAACTGATAAGGAATGATTTGCCCCATATCTTGTTGTAGCTGCAAATAGGCATATTGCAAGACAGCCAGATTATCAGCATGAAATTGTGCGCGCTCACGGGCGCGGTTCACACTATCAAACACTTGCCAACCAGCCACTGCCAACATCGCAAATATTGCCATAGCGACCATCAGCTCAAGTAAGGTAAAGCCGCGTTGCTGTCTCACGGGTTACCTCCACTTGAATTTGGGTTCGCTAAATCCAAACTACCCACATCTTGTTCTGGATTACTCAAAACCACCTTAATATCCGTCACTGTGTTGCCTGTCTGTCCATCGATAATAGGCGCGACAGCGATAGTAACTTGTTTCAACGCTGGGGTAATGGTGTCACCGACTGTCATCACTACTTGCCAATCCCGACCTTGCGCATTAAGCGTTTGGCTGCGATTGGCGGTCAGCCATGTATCTTGAATCTGTAGATCAGCCGCCGCATTTTGGGCAACGAAATGAGCCAGCGTACGGGTACGCAACACATCAACCGAGCTGAGATACGCACTGCTGGCACGGCTAGCAGCGACGGCGACGACAGCTAAAATCGCTAATGCGACCATCACTTCAATCAAGGTAAAACCGCTTTCGCGTGTCGACTTTAAAAAGGTATCTTCGCTAGGCCTAGTAGCCGAATTGATAGGCAATTTTGATAACTTAACCATCAGCTACAGTCCTTGTCCTAACGACATACTACCGTCCGGCATGATGGTAATTACCTCACCCACCAAACGCGAATTATGACGTACTTCGATCGTTACAGGCGTTGCTTGCCCGGTGCCAAACCAGAGTATTTGAGGTACCGTCTGATCGGTAAACCAAGGCTGTAGCGTCTGATTCTGTCCTGCATTTACAGCGTTGCCAGCATCTAAGCTTTGCACACTCAAACTAACCCCATCAGGCATTTCAGGCAACGTGACTTCTGGTTCAATCTCCCAACTTGGCGTTGGTGTTTCGCCATTCGTACCCGACAAATCTGTAGACAATTCCATAGCATTTTTGGGACGGCTGTCCGTACCGTCTGAGATGATATCAGCGGTTTGATAGGCAATATAAGGATTCGATAAGGTGACGATAACCGGATTTACTTGACTTTGTTTATTTGCTTGTAAGCTTAAGCCCATCGGCTGCATACGCTCAGCTGATAACAGCCGAACGTAACTCAATGAATCGGTAAGGTGTTCATAAAAGGCACGGTTTTTTCGGGACTCACTACTACCAACTGACAAGCTCATCATGCCAGCAAAGATAGATAGAATCACCACCACTACCACGATTTCAACGAGGGTAAAACCAGCTTGCGCATGGGTGCTTTTTGATATTTTAGAGGATAAAACGGGAGGAGTTTTTACTATAGCGACATTGCAGCCGGTACGAGCGACCGAACTATTAGCCTTTTCAGTATATAGTAAGTGTTGACTTGCTAAGCCTAAATGGCAAGCGACCACTGAACTGGACTGAGTCTTAGCAGTGACCGGCATATTGCACCTATTGGCCTATGATTAGGGTTTGTTATATAAAGTGGTAAACATAGCAGAGTGATAGATATAGTAGGCTCACACAGAGCGTAATTTCTTGAGAGTTCTCATCACTCAAACCTTGGCAACTTTGGCGTGTTGCAATAAGAATATTACAACACGGATGCTTTTAAATTTATCTAAACGCCTACAGGCCCTAGTAATTGGTATTGCGATGTTCTTCTGACTCAGTATCAATTTGCTCTACCAGCTCTTGCATATCTTCATCCATGACTTCTTCATCGTCGGCAGGATAATGACTAGGCAACTCAAGCATTTGCTGGACAAAAGCATAACGCAGGGTATCACGGCGACCCAAATAACGCTGATAAAAGCTTGAGTTTAATAGTCCCGCACCGCCTTGACCCATCGCCCAAATAGAGGACAAATAGTCACGCGTACTCAAGTTACTGTGCTCATCCTTTAGATAAGCACTGATGATATCAATCAGACGCTTCATACGCTGACGGCGAATATCATACAGCTCACCAAATAAGCGATTGAGACCCGTCACCGATGCTGCCAAACGCTCTTCAATTTGATTGAGTAGCATGGCTTTTTGTGGATTAAACAGTTGCTGAAAAATCATACGAGCAACGCCTGCCGAAGGACAATCATCAATTCGATTAATCTCAAACAACTGCTCTTCATAGCGGATAATAATACGCAAATAGAGCTCATCTTTACTGGAGAAATGCTTATATAGCGTCCCTTTAGCTAAGTCCAGCTGATCCGCCAAACTGTCTAAAGTGATATCACCATCGCCTGACTCAAGTAGCAATTGCTCTGCCATCGCTAAGATATTTTCTTCTCGTGCCTTGAACTGATGCTGACGACTCATAATCTCTCCTAAAACCTGACAAGATTAAACATATGACCCTCGAATGGATTAGTGCGTCGGCGACAAGCGTATGAGGTCATACAAAGTCTACTCGAAAACCACCAAAGAAGATATGCTTATGTTTGCTAAATAGTCATTAATAATCATATGCTTACGCTCGGGATAATAAGTAAAAATAGCGTAAAGTAATAAGACTATCTAATAAATGACTGAGTGGTCATAGCATAACGATTTTAATGGTACTGTGCCAGTAAATTTTCAAAGTTTTTTGCGGTCAATGCCCCAACCTCATCACTACTACAACCATACATATCTGCCAAACAACTTGCCACGTAGGGTACATAGGCTGGCTCATTGGGTTTACCACGCTTAGGTACAGGTGCTAGATAAGGACTGTCGGTTTCGATAAGCAGTCGGTCTCTAGGCATGTTTTTTGCGGCATCTTTGATGGTTTGTGCGCTTTTGAAACTGACAATACCTGAGAACGAGATATAAAACCCTAAATCTAGCGCCCGCTTGGCCGTCTCCCAATCTTCAGTAAAGCAATGAATAATACCGTGCTCAGCGCCTTCCGCCTTTAAGATATCAATCGTATCTTCTTTGGCATCGCGCATATGTATGACGAGTGGTTTTTTTAAACTTTGACTGGCATGAATGTGACGTGCAAGGCTGGCTTGCTGCTCTTTTTTATTTTCAGTTGACCAATAATAATCCAGCCCCGTTTCCCCAATCGCCCATACATGGTCGGCATCAGCCGTTTCGATCAAACGCTCGACCGTCGCTGATTGCAAGATACTGATATCTTCACAAGGATGGATACCGACGCTCATGCCAAGATTTAGCGTCTCATCGCCATAGGAGCTAACGATATGGGCAATCTCGTCATATTCAGCAAAATCACACATAATCGCCATTGCCCGAGTGACATTGGCGGCTTTCATTGCGTCAATCGCACCAGACAATTGACCATCATACTTGGTTAAATCTAGACGATTAAGATGGCAATGGCTATCAGTAAACATAAATACTCTCGTTAATAAAAATGAATAAATAAAAAATATTAGGAATAAGTCTTCAAAGTGACAGTCGTATTGGTAACAATCATATTAGTAACAGTCGTATTGATTGCCCCAAAGGCAGCTGTTTTCAAGTAAAGTTTAGCGGTACACTATCAGAGGTATGGTTAACCGTGTCTGAAACGGTATCAAAACTGACTATATTCTTGACATGAGTTTTGACATGAGCCTTGATATAAAGACAGCTAACCAACCATAAAAGCCATGCGCTAGCGAAAACATTACGCCTTCTACTCACTTCTCATAAGCCCTTTATTATGAACCACAAAAAAACCATCAGTCTTTCTCCGATCATAAAAGCATTGTTACCCAAACGGTTATACAAAAAGCGGTTTTTATTACAAGATAAAGGGCATGATAATCATATTAGTATTGCTAAAGACGCGCGCATCATTGGTAATTCAACCATTACCATTCGCAAAGGTCATGACAATCAAATCACTATCGGTCAGGGTGGCAAATTTAATCAGTTAAAAATTGACATCAATGGTAATCATAATCAAGTCACGATTGGAGAGCACGTTAAGTTTTCGGGGCAATTATTGGTTGTCGGTAATCATCTGCATATTTATATCGGCAATCATACCACCGCCATCGATTGCTATATTTTGGCTCGCGATAAAAGTGTGACCATTGGTCAATCATGCATGATATCACGTGGTATCGAAATTCGAGCGACTGACGTCCACAAGGTCTATGATATAGACACTAACGCGCGAGTGAATAAGGCACATACAGACGTCATTTTAGGAGACCATATTTGGATCGCCGCCAATGTGACCATCTCTAAAAACGTCTCTATCGCCAGCGGTTGTATCATTGCAGCAGGGGCATTTGTCAATAAACCAGTCGAGACGCCCAACTGCATGATTGCTGGTACACCAGCCAAAATTATTCGCCAAAATGTACGATGGGAGCGTTAAATAATCAAGTCATAAAGCGACGTTTTACCATAGCGAGCATTGGCTATTTAAGGTCAATGCAATGGCACCACACGCATCACCTCTTCTAAGGTCGTCACGCCTTCACTGATGCGCTTTGCGCCCGATAAGCGCAACGGCTGCACACCTTCGCGATACGCTTGCTGCTTTAGCACGTCCAAATTGGCATCAGCAGCAACCAGTTTTTTGAGCTCATTCGATAGCGGCATAATTTCATACAGACCGATGCGACCTTGATAGCCCGTATGACGGCAATGCTCGCAGCCCTGCGCTATATAAATTTGTGCTGGCACGGGCGCACGCCAAGGCTGAACCAATTCCTGCCATTGAATTGCAATTTCACTATCTGCAGTCACATCCAGCGGTTTTTTGCAGTGCGGACATAATGTCCGTAGTAGACGCTGTGCCATGACCCCTAATATAGTCGCTGAAGTTAAAAACGGCTGAATACCCAAATCATGTAAGCGAGTGAGTGAACTTGGCGCATCATTGGTATGCAACGTCGAGAGCACCAAATGCCCAGTCAGCGATGCTTGCACCGCCATATTGGCAGTCTCAGCATCGCGAATCTCCCCAACCATAATAATGTCAGGATCCTGACGCATTAACGAGCGGATACCATCAGCGAAGTGCAGATCAACCCCTGGATTCACCTGCATTTGATTAAAGGCTGGCTCAATCATCTCGATCGGGTCTTCAATCGTGCAGACGTTGACCTGCTCAGTGGCGAGCTGCTTAAGCGTACTGTACAACGTTGTGGTTTTACCTGAGCCAGTCGGACCCGTGACCAAGATAATGCCGTTTGGATGCGCAGTCAGCTCATGCCAAGTATCAAGCTGCTTACCTGACAAACCAAGCTGAGCAAACGAGCGCACCAGCACTTCTGGGTCAAATACCCGCATGACCAGCTTTTCACCAAAGGCAGTCGGCATCGTCGATAGACGCAGCTCAGTTTCTAGACCTTTTGGCGTACGGGTTTTTAAGCGGCCATCTTGAGGTTTGCGCTTTTCTGCGACATTGAGTCGTCCTAAAATTTTAATCCGCGCCGTCACCGCGACGATAATCGCCAGCGGCATCTCGTAGACGGTATGCAGCACGCCATCAATACGAAAACGCACTTTTCCGGTCTCACGGCGAGGCTCTAAGTGGATATCACTGGCGCGCTGCTCAAAGGCATATTGCAACAACCAATCGACGACTTTGACAATATGTTGGTCATTGGCATCAGGATTGGTATTGTCACCCAATTGCAATAATGCCTCGACATTGGTGACATCCGCCGCCGCCCGCTTGTGGATGCTATTTGCTCCTGCAATCGCTTGCGTGACTTGATAGAACTCTTGCCGATAACGGTTGATCTGTTCAGGATTGATAAATACCGTACGAAAGCTTTTAGACTTAATGAGCTTTTCAATATTGCCATGCCAATCACTATAAAAAGGCTGGTCGGTGCCGATGACGACTTCATCAATTGTCACCTCAATCGGCAAAATATGCTGTGAGCGCGCATACTCAAAAGACATCAACTGCGTGACGGCTGGCACATCAACTTTTAAAGGATCAATACGTACGAGCGGCATATCTGCTTTGACAGCCAGCCATTCATTGAGCCATGGCAGTGTCAATTTCTGTTGTTGCTCATTATCCAAAGCATGTCCATTGGGTAAGCCAAATTCACTAATCGTGAGGAGCGGATGCTGCGCCTTATCACGGCGACTGGTAATCACCAAATTGTAGCCACGCTGATCAATCACCTTATCCGCCAATAATTCATCTAGGCACCAACGCAAATCAATCACGATCGAATACTTTTGAGCAGACATATTTTTCTTCTTTTATTAGAATTTTTTGCAAACCAACTGTTTTATGATGTCGATAAATTGGTATAAATAAAAACGACATAAAGAACGCGCTACTCTCTCACGCTACAAAACCACTGCTACAACGTCCGTTATCTGCAACTGTCCCGATTCTATCAACTGAAAACTGACATCGACAGACTTATAGCGCATAACAAACTGTTTATTTACTTCCTCACGGCGATAGGCAGGACGCGGATCTTGTGCAATCAATGCTTTGATAGCATCGAGGTCAGATCGTATGAGTTGCGTTCTTACCTTGTCAATGACTGCCGCTACTATACATAGTTCATTAGGTTCTTTATGAGGCTGTTTATTGACCACCATTTGTGTAAATTGATGGTAAGCAAACTCCGTTATAGTCACATCCAATGACATGGGTGCAGAAGGCGCAAAGCCACTTTTTGCATGCACTAATGCATCACTATAAGCCACATAAGGTTTGATATCGATAATGGGCGTGCCATCTATCATATCAGCACCGCTGATAATAAGTAACACTCGACCTTGTACTATTTCAATACGCTCAAACTTGACCACAGACAATCCCAAAGCGGATGGTCGATACATACTGCGACTGGCAAATACCCCTATTTTCTGATTACCCCCAAGCCTTGGTGGTCGAACTTGCGGGCGAAAGCGGCTGTCTGCTTTATTTACCTGCTTATCTTTACTCGCTTGATTGGTTTTATCCACATAATTATGATGAAACTGCCAACTGATCCAAATATGACTAAATGCTTCCAAACCAATGAATGCCGCTGGCGTATCATAAGGCGCTAGCATCTCAATCACACTGGTCAAGGCCACCAAATTCGGTTGCCTTGGCGCACCAAACTTCTGTGAAAGCGGCGCACGATGATAGCCAATAATAGGTGCTCGATGATGGTCATCCAAAGATGCATTATGGTCAGACATATATCCACTCCAATGATCGCAAACGGCCCCTATTAAGACAGCTGGCCCAATCATACACACTCACTCACTAACGACATTCCATTTTATCATGCTACATAGCGGCTGCTAGACAGATTTTTATTTTAAAGTTTGGTATTATGATCGAGAAATTTATTGAGAATGGCTTGCATTCATACGACAGCGGTATTGCTCATGGGGATAAAAACCCTCGCTATTACTCTACAATTGCTAGGGCGTGTCCTCATTTTAAAAATGAGAATAAAAGTGAGATAAATTGCAGTCAAACAAGGAAAATAGCGCAGATAATATCGAGATATGACCTAGCTAATTGACGACGTTTGGCAAGATTTAACCACTTTTAGCCCCTTTAGAGCGCTATCGGTTGAATTGAGGACACGCCCTAGCATAAAACTATAATCGCTTTACTGCACAGAACTTATATTAGACAACGGTCACGTGTAAGCGTGCATCAACATTACCACGCGTGGCATTGGAGTACGGGCAAACTTGATGGGCCGCTTCAATCAATGTTTGCGCTTGTGCTTCGTCAATGCCAGACACTTCAACGTATAAATCTATATCTAAGTTATAGCTGCCATCTTGCTTCATACCAATACCAACTTGGGTAGAGGTTTTCGAAGCCGTGATCGGCAGTTTCATTTGTTGCGCCGTCAGGTTCAAGGCACTATCAAAACAGGCCGCGTAGCCCATCGCAAAAAGCTGCTCTGGATTAACACCCTCTTTGTCTTGCTCTTGAAAAGAGACCAAATCAAAGCCTAATGAGCCATCATCTAAGCCTGTATGTCCAGAACGACCACCGGTTGCTGTTGCGCGAGTTTTATAGAAAATTTTCATAATATATTCCTTTTTTGATGTTATTAGAAGTCATGCTTGTTTTGTTTCAATGGAGTTATTATAGGCACTCTCAGCTTAAAGCGTTAGAATAGTCCTCCAAAATTCTTGCCTAATTCTATAAATATATGTACGATTAAGCCATTCATTAAATCAAAGATGTACTATAAAAACATCAAACCGAGAAACACCAAGCTTATAAACTTTCAATCAACACCCCTTTATCTAAGATAACTATGATGCAGCCAACAACGATTGCGCAACTACTTAACATACTGCCCAAGAATCAGACCATCGAGTCTGCTATTCCGGGTTTATTTTTCTACTGTGCAGATAAACCCAATAGAACCGTCAGCTATATTCAAGAGCCTAGTATTTGTATTGTACTGCAAGGTGAGCGAGAGATTTATTTAGGCAATGACTGCCAAAATTTTGATAACAGCAACTTGATGTTTTGCCCTGTAAACATTCCCCTGAGCATGCATGTTAAACATGCCTCAGTAGACAAGCCTGTTATTGTGCTGTCTATGAAGTTAGACCTTGCTATGATTAGAGAAATATTGGCCCAGATACCGCCCGCACGAAATACAGAAGAAAAGCATCTGGGTATAAAATGGCATCTGGATAGCACCATACTTGCCGCCTTTGAACGACTCATCAACTTGCTCGATTATCCAAACGATATAGAGTTTTTATCTAAATTAATTCAACAAGAAATCTACTACCGACTGCTCTCAGCACAGCAAGGCAATAAATTGCGGCAGCTCGTCGTCCATGGCAGTCATACGCATCGTATCAGCCAAGCGACAGATTGGCTCAAAGCGCATTTGAGTGAACCTGTCATCATCGAAGAGTTGGCCAGTAAATGTGGCATGAGTGTTTCAGGGTTTCATCAACATTTCAAAGAGATCACCCAATTAAGTCCGCTGCAATACCAAAAAAGCCTACGCTTGATGGCAGCGAGGCAGCTTATTCAACTTGGTGAATTACAAATTTCGCAAGTCGCCATGCAGGTAGGCTATGAAAGCCCCAGTCAATTTAGCCGTGAATATAAGCGCTTGTTTGGGGTTAGTCCGAGCAGTGAGCTTAATTGATACATCTAATAATCTGGCGCACACGTTATGAAATAACACTCAGACCTTGATGACTTTGGTCTTCTAGGTCAGCGTAGCTTTTGACTTCGTTTTATTACTCTACGTATTCATATCAAGGAGACACTTAGACGTCCCAATCGAATTATTTACGAAATGTTTTAATCCAGAAAATAACAGTTGACTTACCCTATATATTCATAATATAACATATATATAATTTATGCATTTAGGGCTATTAAAACACCGTTATTCCTAGGTTAATCACAAGCATATTTCGTGAGGAGGTACTATGATTCGTTTCAGTTACACACTCAAATGCTGGACACTAAGTACTGTCTTTTACTCGGTCTTTTACTTTTCCGTATTAATGACAGATCCTGATTTTGGTAAATATAACCATATGTTAGCGCTAAGCACATTGCTCTTCCCGATTTCGAAGCGGGCAATTGATGTATTGAGTGACTCTTTAAAGCTCGATTTCGATATGTTTGATGGCTTCTTATCACCCTTACTCATCAATATTACGATATGGCTGCTTACCCCTTTTATCGTCTTTTTAACATTTATTGCTTTTTTGGCTTATAGCATGGGCGTGGTAAAAAGAAATCTGAATGGTCGAAACTAATACAGCGTCAACTTCGCTAACCATACTCATGTATCGCTTACATTCAATTTCTTATATCTATATTGTTTTGGATTAATTAGTGAGTCTGGATTGACTAGAGCAAAGGTGAATTAATGCTACCTTTACTGTCTCAGTATAAGACGTGTCCTCATTTTGAACATGGTGATAAGAATAAGATAAGTGGTAGCCAAACAAGGAAAATAGCGGGGACAATAACCAGCTGTTTGGCAAAATTTAGCCATTTTTAGCCCATTTAGATACAATCGCTTGAATTTAGGACACGCCCTAATGTAAAAGAATAATAGCCCTTTAATTTAATCAAATATTATCGACTAAATTAAAGGGCTATACAATTGTCATATATTGTCAATTAGCAAGCTTTAACACTCATATCGAGCCTTAACTCACTTTATCCCACATCTTGCTCAGACGCTTCGGTGATACCGCCATACGGGTTTTCATGGGCTGGGCGAACAGTTGAATACGATATTCCTCCACCATCCAGCGGTACTCGCTGATAGACTCATTGTTGGCGCGACCTGCCAGCCGCTCCATGTGCAAGTCCAGCGCATAGACACCATCTAGGTCGGCTTCGATATTATGCTCAAGGCGCTCAATGCGAACCTCCAGCGCCTCTAGATAGCGCGGATACTGCTGCCATTGACTGTAATCCATATGATAAACAAAGTTGGCAAGTTGCAAGTCTTGCAACTGATCCTCGATGTCTTCGATAGACTCACCAAAGATCTCTCGATCGAGCATGAGCAAACTCTGACGAATGCGTTGCCAGCGAGTGTAGACGTTTTTGAGAGTTTTTATGACAGCTTGACCAGTCAATAAGAAGTTGCTCAACACAACCTCAAGTGTTTGCCCATACTCCTCTGGCGTGAACGGCAGCTCCTCGCTTAAGCCAACAGCGATATCATCAGCGCTCTCTGGCAAATCTTCACTATGATCAAATAAAATATAGTGCTCTTCCAAAGCGGCATCTAGCGTCGCATCAATGACAATGGTTTTTAAGGCTTCCATGTCGCCAAGGGGAGCAAATGCCAGTTTGAATATTTTATCAATTTGGCTGGTCAGCTGTTTTTTCTTGGCGCCAAGCTTGCCTTTGATCAAGGTTAATACCCCGATACGGTGCGCCTGCAATGCGGCATTGACATCGGTATACTGATGGATCGATACCGCCTCACCTGCCTCGTCAGCGACCAAAGCAGCAAACTGCTTCATCACCACGCCTGCGCTATGATGATTTTTGCTAAAGGCAAAATGCTCAGGGAATTCGGTATGCGCGCCTTGCTGCTCATTCACAGCCTGTCTGGTCTCAGAGGCGTGGCGAATCTGTAGCGTCTGGAGGTCGCGACCTTTTTCTATAATGTGATTTTTATCATCGACCACACAGATTTGTGGCTGCAGATAGCGATCAATGGCAGAGGGATTAAAATTGTCTGCTGTAACCGACATAATGCCGCGACGGTTTAAGGCTTGGCAAAGCTGCTTGAGCAATCCTTGTCCACCAGCGGGTTGCAATTCATCAAACAAACTATCGGCAGTATCGGGAATCGGCACAATTTGACGGCGAATATCTTTTGGTAGTGACTTAAGTAATTGCAAGACCAACTCAAAGCGCCAACCGGGTACGCCCCATAACAGCTCAATAGCATCTAGCTGCGGTAGCGCCACAAGTGGCACGCGAATAGTTACCCCATCGTCATCGCTCGCAGGATCAAAAATATAGCGTAATGGTAATTTCAAATCACCCAGCTGCCACACTTCTGGGAAGTCACCTGTAGTCGGTGCTTGGCTATTGAGTACGTCGTCATCGGTAAAGAAAAGATGCTTGGTATCAGTTTTTTCAACCTCGGCACGCCAATCTTCAAAAGCCTTACGACTGGCGACATGCTCAGGGATTTTCTTGTCGTAGAACTGGTACAGCGTTTCTTCATCGACCAATAAATCACGACGGCGCAGTTTGTCTTCGATGCGCTCAACATGAGCGATTTTGTCCATATTATGCTGCAAGAATGGTGCTTGGCGACCTAAGTTACCCGTTACCAAACCATCTCGGATAAAGATTTCTCGCGACTCAACCATGTTGACTTGCTCATAATTGGTCAGCTGCTTACTGATAATAATTAGACCAAATAAACTAATCTGCGCGTAGGCTTTGACACGTCCCGTTTTCTTCGACCAATGCGGCTCAAAGTAGTGATACTTTAATAAATCACCTGCCGCTGAGATAATCCATTCTGGTTCAATTTTGGCAACGGTACGCATAAAGACTTGCGAGGTTTCTACAACTTCAAACGCCATGACCCACGGTGGTATCTGTTTAAATACCGTACTCGCTGGGAAGATTTTGGTTTTTTGCTGGCGCGCCGCTAGATATTCACCACGACTTTCAGTCTTGTGGGCGATGGTAGACAACAGGCCTGTTAATAATGCGCGATGTAAATTGGCATATTTGACCGCCTTGATTTCTTCATCATCAATCGCTGTTGGATCGTTAGTCACGTTTTCTAACGTATCCGTAGTTTTTGCCTCTTTAACATCCGTAAGCTTAAGGTCGGTGACCATTTGCACCAACTGGCGATGAGTCTGACTCCATTCACGCACTCGTGGAAAACTCAGATAGTTTTTCTTGGTAAATTGCTTACGTTGATTACCAGAGAGCTTGTTGCCATCTTCATCGGTTTCAAACAAGGCTTTCCACAGACTTAGATAAAATAAGAAATCTGAGTCATCTTGGCGAAATTCCGCATGCTTTTGATCCGCTTGTTGACGTTTATTGGCAGGACGCTCGCGTGGATCTTGTACGGCAAGCGCGGCAACCACGATAAGCATTTCACGAATACAGTCAAAATCAGAACCAGCAACCAGCATACGTGCCAGCCTTGGATCAATTGGCATACGTGCCATCTTTTGACCAGTAGGCGTCAGGCTTAAATGATCGAGTCCTTTTTTTGCTTTTGGCTTGTTGGTCTGAGAAGAGGCGACAGCTTCGCTTTTAGCCGTAATTGCCCCTAGCTCATCGAGTAATTTATGACCGTCAGTAACTAGACGACTATCGGGTGGCTCAATAAACTCAAAATCATCAACGCTACCTAAACGCAGATTGGCCATCTGTAAAATAACGGAAGCTAAGTTAGTACGCAGAATCTCAGGCTCAGTAAACTCAGGGCGACCAGTAAAGTCCTCCTCGCTATAAAGACGAATACAAACACCCGGCGCGACACGACCACAGCGACCTTTGCGCTGATTGGCAGCCGCTTGTGAAATCGCCTCAATCGGTAAACGCTGCACGCGTGAACGGTATGAATAGCGTGAAATCCGCGCAAAGCCCAGATCGATAACATAGCGAATACCGGGTACGGTTAGCGCTGTCTCAGCCACGTTGGTCGCGATAACGATACGTCTGCCACGACCGGACGGCTGAAAAATACGCTGCTGCTCTTCATACGTCTGTCGCGCAAATAAAGGCAACACTTCAGTGTGCTTCGGGCCATGACGCTCTAGCACCTCTTGTGTCTCACGAATCTCTGCTTCGGTCGCGGCAAATATCAAGATGTCTGCTTGATCAGCATGACCTTTGCTTTGGGCATCGCTAAAGCATTCCTCTACCGCAGCCACAACCGCCCGTGGCAGATTCTCTTCAAAATCATCGTAGCTGTCATCATCCGAGCTGGTCACCGGCTCATCGGTCAGCGGACGATAGCGAACTTCAACGGGGAAGCTGCGCCCTTCGACATTAAAAATCGGCGCGGCTACGTTACGTTTTAGCTTGTTATCATAACGACTGAAATATTCACTAAACCGCTTAGTATCGAGCGTTGCAGAAGTGATAATGACTTTTAGATCAGGACGCTTGGGCAATAGTTTTTTCAAATAACCCATAATAAAATCGATATTTAGACTACGCTCATGGGCTTCATCAATGATAATGGTGTCGTACTTACTTAAAAATCGATCATGTCCTAATTCAGCCAGCAAGATACCATCGGTCATGAGCTTAACGACCGATTGCGCTGTACCCTGCTCATTAAAGCGAATCTTAAAGCTAACCGTATTACCTAACTGCTCGCCTAACTCCTCAGCGATACGATTCGACACACTCCGTGCTGCCAATCTTCTTGGCTGCGTATGCCCTATTTGCCCAGTAATACCGCGACCTGCCAACATTGCCAGCTTCGGTAACTGGGTCGTCTTACCCGAGCCTGTCTCACCAGCAATGATAATGACTTGGTTATCAATAATGGCTTGGATTAAATCTTCTGCTCGCTGACTGACAGGTAAATCAAGGTTTAATTTAGCTGGCAAGTCCTGAGGAATGCTATTGATACGCGCTTGCACTGCTTGCTGCGAGCGAGTTTTTATTTTGTCGTACTGCGCGCGTTTTTTGGCAAGAATATCTTCTGCTTTATCGTTTTTCTCGTTCGCGTTATTGTTGGATTTCTTATTCTTAGCAACAACAGCACGCGCCAGCTCACGTTCTAAGCGGTTTATATAATAGCTGTCTTTTGCCAGTACAGGCAGTTCTGCAAAGTTATTTATATCATTTGTTTCAGCTAAATCACTAGTTGCGTTATTTAAATTCTCAGAAAAATCATCGCTTGCTAAATTTGAATCATCATTAAAAGTATTAGACATATTTACTTAGGCTATTTATTGTTTATAAGTGGTTTGATTATGGGGATATTTCCAGTGCGATTCAAGAAGGGTTTGTATGGATTACATTTGCATTTATGATAATTGTTGGCGAGACATAAAATTCATATTGTAAATTTAAGTTTAGTAATTCAGATAAATGTCATTTAAAATAATGGTCCCTGATTACTCTACAACCTTCAACTATGGACATATTATGTCAATTTTCTTATATAAAAAGATTACTTTATTATCTGTGTTAGCCATTACTCTTACAGGGTGTTTGAGCACAAAACCTTATGAGCCTCCTAGAAACGCTGATACAGCAACACTGGCTTACGAGATTGACCCAGCATCATTTTATAGCCCTACTCGATTCATTGACAAAGGTTATGCTGAAAGAGTTGACATCCAATTAGTACCAAGCCCTCTCTCTATTGCCCTTGCAATTAATGGTCAGGCTGAAACTGTTTACATGAATTTGGGTAAGCGAGGTACTTTCAACGAAATAAATACTTTTGAGGCTAGTAAAAAATTAAGATTCTCTTATCAGCATAAAATGGTCAAAGGTCTAGGCGATTGGCCAATATTATGCGTTGTTAACGTAGAGGCTACCCTAGTACCCAATGGAAGTTACTTACTAAAAGGTAATACAACCAGCGAAAACTTTAGAAGTAAAACGAATTTTATGGGTGAAAAGATAGAAGCTGAAGATACTGGATGTCAAATTCAAATTATCGACACTAAATCAAATAAGGTTGTAGCAGAAAACCGTACATCAGTATTTGAAAAAATGATTCCCTTTTATAATCGATTTTAAATACTCTAACGTGATTCTCAAATGAAAACAGTACAGCCATTACAACGTGCTACTCGTATGAATAACCTGTTGACTAGCAGCCGCTTGCATAAAGAAGTTCTGCATCTTTTGTAGTGGCACCCTAGGGAAAGGTAAGTGTAGCGAGAGTATTAACTTTTCAAACCCTACCATCTCATCAGCCAATGCTTGAGCAATGTCGGGTTGAATTTGCGGATTGTCATAGAGATTATCAATCAGCCATGTCAACTGTGGAAAACTAGCATCGTCATGAATCTGATAAAGCGTAGGCAATAGCTCATCAGAGATTTGGCAGCGCGTTTTGCGAATTATGCCGTTCTTAAAGTACATATTTAAAGCCATATTATGTCAACTTCCTTAAATTCTTAATACTGAGGTAACCGACATACTCTTTATCATCATCGGTATTTGCAAGTGCATGACTATCATGAGGAATAGGTTCGATTAAAATCTGTACGTTTGAGATAAGATCATTAACGTTATAAATATCATCAATATCCACCGCAAATTTATCATCAATATGCGACGCGGCGTCGAAAGGTGAATCTTTATCTTTAAAAGTAAATTCTTTATAAAATGCACTCTGTTTGGCTTGTTTGACAGCATCAGCTTGAGTAGCAGCAACGATCAGTAGTTTGTAATGAAATTCTTCAAAACTGCCCTGCTGATAGCCGCCTAAATTAATAAAAAACAGTTTTAAACCATTATTACCATCACTAGTTGCTGATTCGACTAATTTTATCGAGTGATTACCAACCTTAGTAATAGCGCGATACGAGTCGATGTGCCATTTATTTTTGACTTCAGGCCAATGATGATTAATATCGTCTATCAACTCGCTCACCTGATTGGCCACGCCAAAAAACATGTCATGCTGCTCAATCAAACGACCTTTTGGGCGACCACCAAGTTGCACCATAAATAGTGTTGGCATCTTATGCAGTCCTTATTAAATATATAAAATCCATCGTTAGTCTACTCAATGTTATCAGGTTGGTCTAAAGGCAGTTTGACCCTTCCTATAGTTATAATACTCGCCCTGTTCTTAGCGCAAACGCCCAATCTTCACGACCGTTCATTGCAGCCAATTTAGCCGCAGCTTCATAATCATAAGGTACTTTGATATGCTCAACTTGCCAGCTTGTATCTTGCTTAGTACTTTGTATAGTATCTTGCTTAGTACTTTGCTTAGCATCAATGCATTTAATAAGCGCGTAACTGGCATGTGGCGAATAGGTTTGCATTTTATGAGCGATAGGCAAATCATCTTCATAGGCTGGATAACCAACGCTACCTGTATTGACTATCATTTGCCCTGTCGATAGCATAACGGTACGTGGGATATGAGTATGACCACAGATGATAACGGCGCTCTCAATACTGTTAAGCAGTGCCAAAATGTCTGCGTCATCACGTACTATCGGCTGCCCTGTTTCGATATTCTCAAGCATATATACCATGTCATCGGTTGGTGACCCATGGCATAGATATATATCTTCACTGACATGATAATCAAACGGCAAAGCCTGCATCCATTCAACCGCTGCTTTAGGTAAGTTCTCAAAAATAAAAGCCATGGTTGCGTTATCAGCAATATCCGCCGCTGTCGCTTCATAAATCTGTCTATCCTGATTACCTCGAATCGTAATGATATCGTTCTGATGCGCCATCAAAAGCGCATAGGTATCTTTAGGCGCAATCGGTCCGTATAAAATATCACCTAGATTGACAATTTGATCGATATCGCGATGTTTGATATCAGCCAACACAGCTTCAAGTGCGAAGACATTGCTATGAATGTCGGAAATAGCGGCTATTGTCGTTATTTGATTATTTTTTGAATTACTCATCTATTCGCTCACCAACCAAGAACTGCTTTACTACTTTAACCGTCGCTACGGGACCCTCTTCGTGTGGTACATGTCCCAAATTATCAAATATTTTTAGCTGGCTATTAGCGATATCTCGATGAAACAGTTTGGCATTTTCTACTGGAATTAGGTCATCTTGCGCACCCCATAAGATGAGGGTTGGTAAATTTAATTGTTTGATTTGTGCTTGATTTGCCGTGTTATCCATCTCCAGCAAGCGTCGGTTTAGTGCCAGACGGTTGCCTTGACGCAAGGTCAAATCATAATAACGATCCACTAAAGCCTCATCGACTTTGCTGTCGTCTGCATAGACGCTTAAGATACTTTTTTTCACAACATCACGCGGTAGCACACGGCTAAGCAGTGGGGTCAGTATGGGATATTTCGCCAGTTTAAAACCAATAGGTACCTGCTTTGGTGTTGCAGGGTAGCCAACTGCATCGACCAATATAAGCTGATTAACCCGCTCAGGATATAATGCCGCAGTACGCCACGCTATTTTACCACCCAGCGAGTTTCCTGCTAACGTCACGCGACCTACTTCTAAATGATCAAGCACATCAATGACGAATTTAGCATAATTGGCACTGTCATATTGAGTAGATTCATCGGTATAAGGGCCGGTCAAGCCAAACCCCGGCAGATCCATGCTGATGACACAATAGTCATCACTTAACTCACGCGTCCAGCCTTCCCATGTATGCAAACTTGCTGAAGTGCCATGTAGCAATACAATAGTTTTGGGCTGTTCAAAGGTTTTATCACTATTAAGATCAGATTTCATCTCATTTTTTATGGCGCTTTTGCTCGGATAAGCAGTGCATTTTGGCGACCTGATCACATGCGCCTGCATCCCTTGCACGTCTACAAACTCACTGTTGGGTAGTTGCCAGCGCTCTAGGTCGGCGACGCTTCTGTCGGCCGCCCAATAGACTACGATTAAGGCTATCAATACAACAATCAGTCCCAAAACAATAAAGACCATGATTTTCGTTAGACGTTTTGCCATTTTTATTAAATCCGTTTAATGAGATGACGTTATTAATTATTGTTAGAAAATGTCCTCATTTTAAATCAAGATGATAAAAATCAGACAGATTGTCGTTAAAAAAGAGAAATCTTATACCGTTATTAGTTATGTTATACAGTCATTAAACCTAAAAAGAAATAAAAAACCCGATGCTTGAGAGTAACTCAAACATCGGGTGTCATGGATTTAGAGTCAGTTTGTTATAAGACTAAATTAAAAAGAAATAAGCCCAAAATCCGACGACAAAGGTAGCAATGATATTAAGAATGACACCCGTACGGATCATTTCGCTCTGTTTAATCAACCCCGTACCAAAGACAATCGCATTTGGCGGCGTCGCAACTGGTAGCATAAAGGCACAAGAAGCACCAATACCGATGACCAATACCAACACTTCATGTGGCAGACCCATCTGTTCAGCAATAGCAGCGAATACCGGTACTAATAATGCGGCAGAGGCAGTATTAGATGCGAACTCTGTCAAGAAGATAATAAATGCAGATATCGCAATCATCACGATAATAAGTGGTGCCGAAGACAGCGCATTGGCGACCGTCTCGCCCAGCACCAACGAGGCACCAGAAACTTTCAAAATTGTTGATAGTGCGATACCACCACCGAACAACAGGAGCACACCCCAATCAGTATTGTCAGAGACTTGTTTCCACGATACAAGCCCCAAACTCACCACCGCTGCAGCTGCTGACAAAGCAATGACCGCATCGGTATCAGTGATATCAAGTGCGGCACCGATTTTTTTGGAGAATATCCAGCTGAGTGCTGTCACGATAAAGACAATAATCGTCACTACCCGAGGTTTATTCCACTCAATAGGCTCCTCTTCGACAAGGACGACCATACGATTAAGATTGGGCTTAAGGAACAAATACATTGCGCCTAACAACAACGGCAATAGCACTAACATCATTGGAATACCGAATTTCATCCAATCGATAAACGCAATATCAAGCGCTTTTGCCGCGATGGCGTTGGGCGGTGAACCAACAATCGTACCCAGACCACCCAAACTGGCAGAATAAGCGATACCCAATAATACAAATACAAACGTACCGCGATCTTTTTCGCGGTCAACCTGCGTCAGGATACCAAGTGCAAGGGGCAGCATCATCGCAGCCGTGGCAGTGTTCGATATCCACATCGATAAAAACGCGGTAACCCCAAAGATCAAAAATACAGCCGTACCAAGCTTGCCACCTGACATAGACAGAATTTTTAGCGCAATCTTTTTGTCCAATTGCTGTACATGCAAGGCGGCAGCCAAAGCAAAACCACCAAAAAATAAGTAAATCGTTGGGTTAGCAAAACTCTGCAAACCGATTTCGGCATCGAACTCTGGGATGCCAATCAGTGCGCCAACCACCACCACTAATAATGCAGTAATGGTCACATGTAGCGCTTCCGTCAGCCATAACACACCGATGAAAAACAGCATAGCCAAGCCTTTATTGGCATTGATATCGAACGGCAATACATTGTAAATAATCATACTGACAATGGCAGCGATGATGACCACTATCAGCCCTTTGCCAGTTCCTTTTGGAAAGGTATCGGTAAACAAATACTCATTGCCATCATCAGGAAGATGGCTGTCTAACTTTTGCTCTGACATAACATATCCTTATTGTTCACACAGACGCTATAAAAAAACTAAAATATAAAGATGATTTTGAATCGTGACTGTTTTTTAACGATAACCTTTTAACAGTAACGTTATCCTACTAAGAAATTTGTGTGGTTGAATGGCAACCCCAATGAGCTTCCGTTACATATCGTCACTAAACAAGCGCACATCGCATATGTACAACGAGGTAGCGCTATCACATACTTGATGGGTAAAATAAAAATGAAACGCCAATGAATATTTACTATTCACCTCTTCGTTGGCAGTTAATAAAAATAAACAGGAGCACGTTATGACAGACTCAAATAAAATAGACGCAACCACGAAGATGGCACCAACAGATATCAACCAAGATGGTCTCGATAAAAAAGACCAACAGCGCACGGATGATTCTGCCCTAGATATGATGCAAGGTATGCACGAACATGAAGACCATAACTCAGAAGACGACAAATAGTTCGGTATAAATAGCTATAAAAAATAGTCTAAAAGCGCTTATCTGATGATGAGCGCTTTTTTGGTTGTGGTGGTCTCTGTTCTGGCAGATGATCTGAGGCATAGTTATAGACGAATGCCGCTGTCAGTACGATAGTGATCGGTACAAACAATGCGCCATAGCCAATCTTGGCATATAAAAATGCGCCCACTACCCCGCCACCGCAAAAGCAATACCAAATAATCGCTTGAAAGCCCAATGTCGGTTTGCTAATCGAGCGTCCTGCTAGCCAATTACCGATAGCAGCACCCATGTCTGACGTTAGACCCGTTAAATGGGTGGTACGAATGACAGCGCCGCTATAGGTCGCCACCATCGCATTCTGTAATCCACACGCCATTGCCGCTGCCAATTGTCCAAAGTAATCATGTTCTTTATACAGCAGATAGCTGATCAGCAGTAACGCCGCTTCAATATACAGCGCAGTGCCATAGCGCCGTCCTAACTTCAATGAGGTTTGCCCAATGACAAAACCGCTCAATACTGCCCCTGCCAAAAATGACAATAACGACGCGCCAATATATAAAATACTGCGGGCATCAAAATGAGCAATAGCAGCAGCAAACAGACTCACGTTACCTGTGACATGCGACACAGACAAGTTGGTAAATCCCATCAACGCTGCCGTATTGAGGCAGCCCGCACTGAATGCCAGTACAGCCCCGCCCCACAGTATCCACCTTGGTAATTTGGTTATCATATCCACCACCTAAAGGCTTGTTACTAAAAAGCCCGTAGTATAACCAAAAAAGACAGCCGGTTGGCTGCCTTCTCTGTCATTACGCTAAGGGTTTATTATAACCAGTGGCTCTCATGGCTCTTATGGCTTTTATAGTTCTAAAGAATTCATAAAACATAATAAATGCCAATTAAGACTTTTTGAATAATTACTGCTGTGGCTCATCAAGCATCATGAGCTGCTCACTGATGGCGACAGTATTAAATCCAGCATCAACGAACATAATCTCACCAGTGATACCTGATGCCCAAGGCGATAGTAAAAACAAGGCCGCGTTGCCTACTTCTGTTTGACTGACGTTACGCTGCAGTGGTGCGATTTTTTCGCTGATATCGAGCATCTTGCGGAAAGACTTAATACCGCTGGCAGCAAGCGTGCGAATAGGTCCTGCAGATATAGCATTAACACGTATGCCTTCGCCACCCATAGAAGTTGCCAAATAACGCACACTGGCTTCAAGACTGGCCTTTGCCATACCCATGACATTGTAGTTTGGCAATACTGAAATACTGCCTTCGTAAGTCAATGTCAACATAGAGCCATGGCGCATTGCCAATAATTCACGAGCTTCTTTAGCCAAAGCAACAAAACTGTAGCTCGATATATCATGGGCGATATGACTGCCTTCACGCGTCGTGGCGCTAACAAAATCCCCGTTCAGCTGATCCATCGGGGCAAAGCCAATCGCATGCACCACACCATCAATACCATCACCCCAATGGGCAGTCACTTGCTCAAAGCAAGCAGCAATAGACTCATCAGAGGCAACATCACACTCCAGTACCAAATCTGCTTCGAATTTTTCAGCCGCCATATCGACGCGCTTCTTAATTTTGTCATTTGGATACGTTAGGATTAGCGAAGCCCCTTCGCGGTGTAACGCTTCTGCGATAGCCCAGGCGATAGAGAGCTTACTTGCGATGCCAGTGACGACGAATCTTTGTCCTTGAAGTAGCATAATATTTCCTTTTTGAATCGATAGAAATTATTTAGAATCGATATTTATTTAGAGTTTTTAAGTGAGAAGTAGCAAGTGATAAAAAATGTAAACCAGAAGATGGCCCATTATACATGAATTGATTTAAGTAAACAGTCGTAAACTGTACTTGAATGCCGTTATTCAAATACACTCATATCAAAATATGATGCTGACAATGATGGTCAGTATATTTTAACAGGCAACATTGATAATAAAACCCATATACCTTTATCTTTTTACTGCTTATTTTCAAAAATTCAGCCATTAAACACAATTGCCCTAGTGGCTTCGATGGCACAATCGGCACCCCTCTTGCGATTAAACGCTTAACTGCTCGCCACAGCAGTATGAAGTTAAGCAGATTTCGAGTATAATCACAGCCCTTCCCAGCTTGCATAATTTTTATAAGAATCCTTACATGATAGGATTCAACGTTAAGCTACACCCACATTTTGGATGGCTGCCAAACCTATGAGTAACACTCCCATCATAACCCCAGATTATAAAGAAAGTACCGAATCTTATCGCCAACTGATTGAATCAACTGGCGAAGACTTAGATCGCCCTGGATTGCAAGATACGCCTATTCGGGCGGCAAAAGCCTTTGCTCATTTAACCCAAGGCTATCATCAAAGCTTAGATGAAGTGGTCAATGACGCAGTATTCCCATCGACCAACCGCGAGCTGGTGTTGGTGCAAAACATTGAGTTTTATTCGTTATGTGAGCATCATATGCTTCCTTTTCATGGGGTTGCACATATTGGCTATCTACCGAATGGACAAGTATTAGGACTGTCAAAGTTTGCGCGTATCGTAGATATGTTTGCCCGTCGTTTACAAATTCAAGAGAACTTGAGTGAACAAGTGGCACAAACCATTATGGACGTGACGGGCTGCCGCGGTGTAGCCGTGGTGATGGATGCATCGCATATGTGTATGATGATGCGCGGTGTTAATAAGCAGCATTCAACCACACGAAGCACAGCGATGCTGGGCGAATATGTTCATGATAATCAAGCACGAAATGAGTTTTTGGGTGCTGTACCTAAGCGCCAACCGGCATTTTAAAGTGGTGTTTTAGAATATTAAAAATAAAAAAAGGACACTTATCAAGTGTCCTTTTTTTTATGCAATTTAGATGTTTTTAAAACAGAGATACTGTTAGCGCGTAGTAAACCAGTCTTAGCTAACTGGTTTTACATCGTCTACCCAGTTGCCATAACCAGCGGCTTCCATCTCGGCTAGTGGAATAAAGCGCATTGCCGCTGAGTTCATGCAATAGCGTTTACCCGTTGGGGCTGGACCATCGTCAAATACATGACCCACGTGCGAGTCAGCGTAGCGACTGCGAATTTCGGTACGGGTTGAAAAAATACCGCGGTCTTCTTTTTCGACGACCACGTCAGCGCTCAACGGACGGATAAAACTAGGCCAGCCTGTGCCAGACTTAAACTGATCACGAGAAGAATACAGTGGCTCGCCCGATATCACATCGACGTATAGCCCTGGTGCTTTATTGTCCCAATATTCGTTATCAAATGCGCGCTCGGTACCCTCTTTCTGAGTGACTTTGTACTGAATGTCACTGAGCGAGTTTTTCAGCGTTTCCTGTGTTGGCTTCACAAATGTCTTTGGATTGAAGCCAGCACTTGCTTTAGTGGTTGATGACTTATTTGATGTTAGTTGCTGTACGCTACTAGCAGTGGGTTTGAACTGGTTAAAATCTAGCTCATAATCTTTGCCATAGACGCTTTCGATAAACTGATATCGACCAGAATTAAAAGTATAAGCCTTATAGCGTAGCGGATTCTTTTTGTAATAGTCCTGATGATACTCTTCTGCCGGATAAAAGGTGCTGGCAGGAACAATCTCAATCACTACTGGTTTTTCATATACACCAGAGTCTTGCAATGATTGCTTGGCAGCTTCTGCTATCTGTTTTTCTTGGGCATTATTATAGAAAATAGCGGGGCGATATTGTGTGCCTCGGTCGACATACTGACCTTTATTATCAGTTGGATCAGCGATTCTCCATAGCGCCTGTACTATACCGTTATAAGTAATCTTCTTAGGATCATAGTATACTTGCGCCGCTTCCGTATGACCTGTGCCACCTGCTGATACCTCTTTATAGGTTGGGTTTTCAGCACTGCCACCTGTATAGCCAGACACTACTTCTACCACACCAGGTATTTTCTCATAGCCTGCTTCCACACACCAAAAGCACCCACCAGCAACCGTAGCCACTGCCAATCCTGGGGTTGTCGGTGCATAAGGGTTGGCAGCAGTAGTGTCTTTCATAGTAGGGCTGGTTTCAGTCGAGGCACAGCCTGCATAAAAAGCACTGCTCGCCATGATTACTAACCCAATGACTTTAGACGGTAATATACGATTCATAACTATCTCCTAAAAGGATTTCATTTAACTATCATAACCTCTAGGTCTCACCGAAGTATTCCTATATTGTTATATATATATGTACAGCACGTCCAATTATTTTTCAAAAAAAAGTCTACTACCTTATGGTAATAGACTTTTTTTAATTTATCAGTCAATGATTATAAGCAGACTACAATAGTCTATGCTGCTTTATCGCTACTTTTATTTTCACCAGAACGACCTTCACTGGCTTGCATAATCTTGGTCAAGATTTCCTTGATACCAGACGCTGGCATATAAGTCGGAACTGCATAAGTATCGCTGACTTCTTTTGCAGCGGCTTTAGCAATACTGTCAAAATCACTGGTTTTCATGCCTTTAACCGTTGGATCAATGTTTAAACTTTTGATCAACTCTCGTACTTGGGCAATTAAGTTATCTGCTATCGCACCGTTGCCACTGCTGGCTTGACCATGTTTGACCATGCCTGTCTTCTTTGCCAATGCTGCCAGTCGTTTTTCACTCGCTTTACGATTTAGATCCAGCACATAAGGCAAAACGATGGCATTCGCGCGACCATGAGGAATACTATAATATGCCCCTAATTGGTGAGCAATAGCATGAACATAACCTAGGCCTGCTTTGTTAAAGGCAATACCACCGTAGTGAGCTGCGATACCCATCTCTTCTCGTGCTTTTAGATCGCCGCCATCTTTATAGGCCAGCGGTAGATACTGCATGACTGATTTGACAGCTGAGGCCGCATAGTAATCAGTTTCTACACTTGCATTTACGCTCATCCACGCTTCAAGCGCGTGTGTCAACACATCGATACCAGTATCCGCTGTGATGTGCGCGGGCATACCTTTCATAATAACTGGGTCTATAGCTGCAGCTAATGGCACCATTCTTGGGTCGATAGACAAGGCTTTCTGATGGGTTTTATCGTCTGATACCACTGCACCAAGCGTTGCCTCTGAGCCTGTACCCGCGGTAGTAGGAATGCAATACAATGGCATAGAGGGTTTTCTTGCTTTGAGAATACCGATAAGTTGTCTAGGTTTACAGTTATTACCCTGCGACATCGCAATCATTTTAGCCGCATCAATGACTGAACCGCCACCGATGGCCAGTATCGAGTCACACTTAGCGTCAACTGATTTGCGCAGTCCTTCTTCGACGACCTTAAAAGTAGGGTCTGGCGTGATACCATCATAGAGCTGGTAGCTGATGTTTTTACTATCTAAATAATCGGTGACTTTGGCAGGTATACCAAGCTTATTTAACACTGCATCAGTGACGATAAATACATTGGTACTGCCTTCGTTAATGAGCATATCACATATCTCATCACAGGCAGTCTCACCGACGAATAGCATCGGTCTTCTTATCGGTATCACATAAGAAAAGGCCTTTAGCACTTTGGCACGCGTTTTGGCAACCGCCAAGTAACCAGCGTGCTGTAATGGATTGTTATTTACTAATTTAGAAAGACTGCTTTGCTTTTTACTGGGCATAAAAAATCCTTTTTTAATAATGCTCTAATGGCAATGATGACCATTTTGATCCGCTAACAATAAGCGATGCCAAAATAGGTAAATATATGGGTCACGAAAATATATCGATAGAGCAAACGAGTGTCTAAACTTATTGTACCACTGCATTTTTTAGGATGTCGCTATTATTATGAACTGGTATGTTCTGATTTTTGAGCCGTTTTTAGTTCCTGTTAAGTGGTACTCGCTTTTAATAACTGCTGAGCATATGGATGCTGTGGGTCATTAAATATATTTTCGGTGTGACCATACTCCACGCATGTGCCTTCTTTTAATACCATAATGTGCTGACACAGTGCGCGTACTACTTTTAAATCATGACTGATAAAAACATAGCTGATTTGCAGCTTTTCTTGGATTTCACGTAGCAAGCTGACCACTGTTACCTGCGTGGTACTGTCCAGCGCCGAGGTAGGCTCATCTAATATGAGTAGACTCGGCTTCATAATCAATGCGCGCGCCAATGCCACGCGTTGACGTTGTCCACCTGACAGCTCATGCGGATAACGCTGCACAAAATCCGCCGGCAAATGCACAGTAGCCAGACTCTCCATGACTGCCTGCTGACGCGCGACCTTGTCCACGCCTTGTACCAATAGCCCTTCTTCAATAATTTGCATAACCGTCATGCGCGGGTTGATACTGGCAAATGGGTCTTGAAACACCATCTGAATCTGTGAGCGGAACTTACGCAGCTCGCTCTTGGACAATGCTGAGAGGTCTTGCCCATTGACGACTATCTGCCCATCCACACGTGCTTGGTTGCTCAGTAATTGACTGAGTGCGAGTGCGATGGTGGTTTTGCCAGAGCCAGACTCACCGACGATGCCCAGCGCCTGTCCTTTTTGTAACGTCATATCGACATTTTTTACCGCATCAAACCAGCGTTTTGTACCACCGAATAGGCTTTTTTCAATCGGGAACTGTACTTTTAAATTCTTCACTTCTAGTACGCTTGATTGCTTATCTGCATTATCATCGACTAAAGTTAAGGCTTGACCAAAGTCTTGCTGAATAAGCGTACGGGTATAGTCGGCTTTAGGCTGACTAAATACCGCTGATGTTTGCCCCTGTTCAATCGTTTGGCCTTGGCGCATGACGACGACCTCATCACTGTAACGCCTGACCAGATTGAGATCATGACTGATTAATATCATTGCCATATTATGCTGGCGCTTAAGATCATCTAATAGTGCCAAAATCTCGTGCTGCAAAGTGACATCAAGCGCGGTAGTCGGCTCATCGGCAATTAAGATATCAGGCTGCTGAGCTAATGCCATGGCAATCATCACTCGCTGACGTTGACCACCTGATAGCTCATGTGGATAACGGTTCAACTTGTCAGCAGGATCCGTAATATTGACATCATCTAGCAAAGCGATGCTGGTTGCTCGCCATTGCTTTTTTGGCACGCCGCTTAGACGCAGTGATTCGGCGATTTGTTTGGCGACCGTATGTAATGGATTCAATGCGGTCATCGGTTCTTGAAACACCATGCCAATACGCTGTCCACGAATAGGCCGTAGTGCAGCATTACGCCCTTTGTCATTGGCTACTGGTAATTTAGACATGCCTGCTGTGCCTGCCAGCTGAACCGCACCCGTGATGGTTAAATTATCTAGTAGCAGACCTAATAGCGCAAGACTGGCAATCGACTTGCCAGAGCCAGACTCACCAACGATGGCCAAGGTTTGCCCTTGCCGCAGCTCATAAGACAGCTCGTTGACCAGTTGGACGCCTGTAGCATTTGTGATACTTAGCTTATCTACTGTCAACATGAGCTTATCTTGTACACGGTCGAGCTTTTCATTCGACGTGCTATTTTTTTTATTAATCATGGTCATATTAAGAGCGCCTCGGATCAAACGCATCACGCAGCGCTTCGCCTACAAAGATGAGCAATGACAAAATAAAAGTCAAACTAAAGAAGCCTGACAAAGCCAGCCAAGGCGCATCGAGGTTGTTTTTCCCTTGCACCATCAGCTCACCTAGCGACGGCGAGCCGGGCGGTAATCCATATCCCAAAAAGTCCAGCGCGGTCAGAGCAATAATATTGGCCGTTAAGATAAACGGTAGTTGCGACAAGCTTGACGCTAAGGCATTGGGCAAGATATGTCTTAGCATAATCTGACTGTCCGACACCCCCAAATTGCGCGCGGCTCGCACATAGTCAAAGTTGCGGGCGCGCAAGAACTCTGCCCGCACCAAACCAACCAGACCCATCCAGCCAAATAACAGCATTAACCCAAATAACATCGTAATACTGGGGCTGAATAAGCTAACCAAAATAATAATCATAAACAGTTGAGGCATACCGCCCCACACTTCCATGAAGCGCTGCCCTGCTAGATCCACCCAGCCACCATAATAGCCTTGTATTGCACCGACGATAATACCAATTAATGCGCCCGCGAGCGTCAGTGCCAGACCGAACAATAACGATACCCGCATACCATAAAGTATCCGCGCCAGCACATCACGCCCCATGTCATCAGTGCCAAGCCAATTCTGAGCGTTTGGTGCTGCTGGATAAGGCAGACCCAACTCAACATTCGGCGTCTGATCGGCAAACGGAATAAGCGGCATAATATAAAAGCCCTGCTCATCAATCAGCGTTTGCACCGCAGGATCTTTGTAATTGGTTTCGGTCTCGAACACACCGCCAAACGTCGTTTCAGGATAGGCCTTTAATACAGGAAAGTAGTAGTCGCCTTGATATTGCACCAGCAGCGGCTTGTCATTGGCAATGACATTAGCCGCCATACAAATGACAAATATCACCGCAAAAACAAACAGTGATATCACCCCAAGCCTATTTTGACGAAAGCGGTTTAGGCGTGCCTGCCAGATAGGATTCAGCCGACGTTTTTTTGGCATAGAGACAGGAGATGCAGATGAAGGCGTTGAAGGTAATGGATGACTTGACATTAGCGCCCCTCAAAATCGATACGGGGATCAATTAAGTGATAACTTAAATCACTGATTAACTGTAATAACAGTCCGACCAAAGTAAAAATAAATAGCGTGCCGAATATCACTGGATAATCGCGCTGTTGAATGGCTTCGAAACCTAACAGTCCCAAACCATCAAGCTTAAAGATAATCTCGATCAAAAAGTTACCTGCAAAGAAAATCCCAACGATAGCAGCTGGAATACCTGCGATGATAATTAACATGGCATTGCGAAACACATGCCCATACAACACTTGCCGCTCTCCTAAACCTTTGGCACGTGCAGTGAGCACGTATTGCTTGCCCAACTCCTCTAAAAAACTGAATTTGGTCAGATATGTTAAACCAGCAAACCCACCAACCGTACTTGCCAACAGCGGTAATGCCAAGTGCCAAAAGTAATCTTTCACTTTACCAAGGGTGCTTAATTGGTCAAAGTTTTCGGACGTTAGCCCCTGTAGCGGAAAAATATTCCAGTAGCTCCCACCAGCAAAGAATACCAATAGTATGACGGCAAATACAAACACGGGTATCGCATGTCCGATAGCAAGCAGCATAGCAGTGAATTTATCAATCCCCGAGCCATGATGCATGGCTTTATAGACTCCAAGCGGAATGGCTATCATATAAATCAGCAGCGTGCTCCAAAGCCCAAGCGAGATTGAGACTGGCAGTTTTTCCATAATAAGGTCGGTCACCGATTGGCCTTTAAAAAACGACTCACCAAAATCCAGTTGGGCATAGTTTTTTAGCATAAGCCAAAATCGCTCGGGGGCAGATTTGTCAAAGCCATATTGGGCATTGATCGCAGCAACCATCTCCTCAGAGAGACCACGCGTCCCTTGATAAGTGCTGTCATTACCACCTGCACTGCCCGCGCCAATATTACCACCGAGCGCATTGTCTTTTGCACCTTGCTCGATGAGCGCCATTTGCTGCTCGACAGGACCTCCAGGCGCTGCTTGCACAATCACAAAATTCGCCAGCAATATCAAAAATAGCGTCGGTAATATCAACAGTAATCTTTTTAAGATATAACGACCCATAATGGCAGCTTCCTAAAATAAACAAATATGGGAACAGAAAAATGAGCAGCTAACACTTATTTAAAAAGCAATGATCTAAAAAACAGCTATCAAAGATGCATGAGGCTTTAAAAGTTATTTTTCAGCTCACGTAGCGCCGCAAATATCGTTAAAGACTTGTCATCATCGATAGTCACTTTAGATTTAACCCCTGCTATCACGCTTGGTTCTTGTGTGCGTAAAAATACATTTATTGCGCGCTCATGCTTTAGGGTCACAGGTAATGTCGGCACACTTTGTACGGTTTGCGACTCTGCTTGTGCCAATGCTTGCTGCATCGCTTCGTTGTCAGGCTCAATAGATAGCCCAAAACGTAGATTGCTGGCTGTGTACTCGTGCGCAGGATATAGCAATGTCTCGGCAGGCAGTTCATTTAAACGTTTAAAGCTATCATGCAACTGCTCAATCGTACCAGTAAAAACACGCCCACAACCGCCACTGAATAAAGTATCCCCACAGAAGCAATGTTTTTGTCCATCAATATCCAAGATATAAGCCATATGGCTGGCGGTATGTCCTGATATATCCCAAACTTGTGCAGAGCAGCCCCACGCACTGACTGTACTACCGTCTTTTATCGTTTGATCCTCATCCACTGTATGTTCACTATGTGCGACTAAATGCGTCATCGGGTAGGATTCTTGCAACTCTGCGACGCCCCCAATATGGTCGTGGTGATGATGAGTCGTCCAAATCGAGGTAACTTCTAACTGGTTGTCTTCTAAATAGGCAACGACAGGTTCAGCTTGACCGGGATCAATAACAATCGCTTGCTTATTGTTTTCATTGATTAATGTCCAAATATAGTTGTCGCTAAATGCTTTAATTGGGTGAATACGGATACTCATATTAAGTCCTTACAGATGATTGTCTTTATTGCAAATACCTTTTATCAATTTTTTTAAAATAAAACTTCAAGATTAGGGTCTGTTGAACATTCAAATGTGGCACTGGCAGTGGCTATTTTTTAGACAATACGCAGTGAAATTTTTGACGCCTAGTCATTCTAGGTTAGAC
>NZ_AHVZ01000004.1:0-76022 GCF_000247495.1 Psychrobacter sp. PAMC 21119
TCATGACAATAGACCTCACGGCTATTGCTACAAAGGTCAAAAGTGCTTTGGTGAATATAATTGGCAGTTAAAAAATCAGACCAATGCCATTGGTGCCATTCGTAACAACCAACTATTCGCGGTCGGGCTTTATGACTGTAGCATCGATAGCAATCTCTTTCACAGTTGGGTGACACAACTGTTAGTACCTGAACTACCCAAGAATAGTGTTATTGTCATGGACAATGCCACCTTCCACAAACGGCTTGATACCAAAGTACTTCTTGAAGAGGCAGGACATACTATTTTATGGCTGCCTCCATATAGTCCAGACCTAAATCCTATCGAGCAGATGTGGGCTTGGGTGAAAAGAAAACGTAAGGATTGGCAAATAGATTGTATAGATACGCTGTTCTTTTATTTTCTTTGGATCTGTGATTGCTTTACTTTGCCTTGACTATATCTCTTGTCTTCGTTTGACAAATTCATAGAATTCCGGCCAACGGGTTGTATGGGCTAAATAACATAATAAGTCAGAGTCTATGTCAGCTACCAAGTCATGATCTGAACTCAACGATTCGTTAATGCTTTTCATTAACTCATCAAAAAATATTTTTCTTACTACCTCGTCCTCTTCTAATAAATTTCTAACCCCTATGAATAAAAACTCAATATGATTTACACCATAATCACCAACAGCAAAAAGCTGATTTATTACATTTAACAAAGTATTGAGCTTATTTATATTATTCAAATTACACCTCTACGTAACCTTTTTAGAAGTTGTAGTGTATATCAGTCTACTACAATGATTATTGAGTGATGAGCTTTACTCAATCTAAATATTAAGAGAAGCTGTGTATTCTTTTAATAACGCTAAAGCATCAACATAATCTTTCTTAGAGATACACTCAAGTATATCTTCATTCTCTTTTACTTCTGAATACTCAAAAAAAGCATTACTAAATAATTTAAAATAAAAAAATATTGATTCATTATTTCTAACGACTCTTTTCGAGAAATCATCAAAAGTCTCCTCAATAGTAATTCTATACATATCAACCAGCTCACCATATTCATTGAATAATATAGACTCTATATTATCAATTCTCGCATTTTCGTTAAGGTAGCAGTTATCTTGTACAATACTTTCCATCTCTCCCATAAAGCTTATCAGATACGTTGGTGATTCTAATGTTCCTAAATAATGTCCTTTAATATTGATTCTTAATGGCAGTAATCCATCAAAGCTATAGCTGTCATCAACTTCAAAAAAAATAACGCCATTGCCAATTTTTTTCATTGAGTTCTCATTCTTATTTGCACTAAAAGTATTTTCTATATCTAAGGCTTCAGCTTATGCAAGTGATATCAATGGATTAGTTTGTCACATGAATGGTAGGTTACGCTATCGCTCATTTACTCTACGTTTAAAAGACCTAGAACCTGAATACGAAAAACGTGAGCTTTGTTCCTGCCATTTTTATCTGTAAAACAGTATTCCAAACTAACTTAGTTAATCATAACGAAGCAACTTGAGACGTCAAAAAACGTCATATATTACTCAGCTCTTTTAACGCAGATAGCGCCTGCTCAGCCTTATCGTTCGACACAAATATATGATCATGATAGTAAGCAGCGATCACATTGGCACTGATACCTTTTGAGGTCAGTTTGGTTGCTATTGCCGCGGTTAGACCTACCGCTTCTAGGCTTGAATGCACCGTTAGAGTGATTTGTCGGAACACGCCTTCGTACTGCAAACCTGCCTCATCAGCCTTGTCTTTTGTTAGCACCAAAGTCAGCCCTTCTGGCTCCATAAATGTCGCGATTGGCGCTAGGTTTACGTATTCGGCTAGCTGCCCTGCCACGGTGCAAAACACAAATAATTCATCAACTAGTGCGGGCTGCATCGAACTCAATAGCTCATTGATATCTGTAATTCCTGACATTTTCTTATTCCTTATTTTGCTTAATGCTAGTCTTTGTTGACCGTGATTTTAGCATGAGTGTAATCGCCTATACTCGTGAAAACACGATATAAACGCTAGCCCTTATCTCTAAACACTCAACTCTTAAACACAAAAAAGGTGAGCCTAAGCCCACCTTCTTATTAAAAAAACAGCTATCTAAAACTACCAGCAATTACTAGAGGTCTGAGTAGCGACTAGCGCAACCAAGCGCGAGCGTTACGGAACATACGCATCCACGCGCCGTCCTCATCCCACTCTTCTGGTTTCCAACTGTGGTTATAGGCTTTTAGGTTACGCTCAGGATGTGGCATCATAATCGTGACGCGACCATCAGTGCTACACAGACCCGTGACACCGCCGACAGAACCGTTTGGATTGAGCGGATACGTCTCAGTTGGATGACCTTGGCTATCGACATAACGCATCGCAAGCTGACCGTGTTTTGCCATACCGTCGATTTCGTTGTTGTCTAGTGTGGCATATCCTTCACCATGCGCCACAGCGATTGGCAAGATACTGTCTTGCATGCCTTTGAACAGGATAGACTTGGTACGCTCGACTTTTACGTTGACCGTACGCGCTTCAAAACGAGCCGATTGGTTAGCGATGAAGCGTGGGAAGTTATCTGCACCTGGGATGAGGTCTTTTAACTGAGCCATCATCTGACAACCGTTACAGACACCTAGTGAGAAGGTATCAGGACGGGCAAAGAAGCGGACAAACTGCATGCGTAGCTCGTCATGGAACAAGATAGAGTTTGCCCAGCCTGAGCCTGCGCCGAGTACATCACCATAACTAAAGCCACCACAAGCAACCAGACCGTCGAAGTCACGTAGATTGATGCGACCATTCAGTAGATCACTCATGTGTACATCGACCGCTTCAAAGCCAGCTTGGGTAAAGCCTGCTGCCATTTCTGTCTGACCGTTGACGCCTTGCTCACGTAAGATAGCAACTCTTGGCTTATTCTCACGACTAGCCAAGTATGGCTCTTCAACCTTTTGATTGAGATCAAAGTTCGGTGCAGCGATTAAGCCTTGATGGCTCGCATCAGCAATCAAGTCATACTCTTGCTGTACGCACGCTGGATTATCACGGCGGCGCGCGATCTGATAGCTGACCTGCGTCCATGCTTGCTGCAATTCAGTACGGCTAAAGCGTAGCGTATCGTCACCCATTAGCGTTGGCGTTTGGATCAGCAGGCTATCTTCTTCACTACTTTGACCAACGAGGCTAAGCATATCACTGACGTTAAACTCTTCTGCCAATTGCATGAGTGCGGCGACGTTTTCTGGCAATACTTGGATGACCGCACCCAGCTCTTCACTGAACAGTTGACCGAGTAAGTTATCATCAGTCAATGACAGCTTGATACCTTGACGGCTGGTGAACTGCATCTCAGCAATAGTTGCCAATAGACCACCATCACCGATATCGTGATAGGCGCTGATGACACCTTGTGCATTACCTGCTTGGATAAAGTTAAAGAAGTCAACCAAGTCGCTTGGCTGCGTTAAATCTGGGCAATCGTTACCCAATTGGCTAAGCGTTTGCGCAAGGATTGAACCACCTAGACGTAGCTTGCCTTTAGACAAATCAATACGGTAGAACGCGCTATCGCCATTGATTAGCTCAGGCGTTAGCGTTTTTGCTACATCAACGACAGGAGCAAACGCAGTAATCACCAAGCTCATTGGCGACACGACTGATTTATCCGTCTCACCTGCTTCACTGCTGTCAGTCCAATTGGCACGCATCGATAGCGAGTCTTTACCAACTGGGATAGCGATACCTAATGCTGGGCACAGCTCTTCGCCGACTGTGTATACCGCGTCAAACAATGCTGCATCTTCTGCATCTTCGCCACATGCTGCCATCCAGTTCGCTGACATCGTAATATCAGACAACTGAGCAATACGCGCACCAGCGATGTTGGTAATTGCTTCGCCAATTGCCAGTCGTGCTGAGGCTTGTGGGCTGATTAGCGCAACTGGTGTACGCTCACCGATACTCATCGCTTCACCGCTCATCACCTGACCATCTAGCGCAATTAAGCCTGACGCTGTCACAGCACAATCTGATACTGGCACTTGATAGCGACCAACATATTGATCACGCACGACCATACCCGTGATAGAACGGTCACCAATGCTAATCAAGAATGATTTACTAGCGACGGTTGGATGACGCAATACATCAGTGATAGACTCGGCTAAATTGACTTCGCCTAACTCTAATGCTGGCAAGCTGGTGTCATGACGCTCAAAGCTACGCTTCATCTTTGGCGTGCCACCTAGCAATACTTGCATCGGCATATCGACAGGCTGCTCGGCGAGCAATGTATCATCAACGATTAGCTGACGCACATCCGTGGCTGATCCCAAGATGGCATACGGGCAACGCTCACGAGCACAGATCGCATCGAATTGGGCTTCGCTTTCTGGACGAATCGCGAGGACATAACGCTCTTGCGCTTCGTTTGACCAGATGGCCATTGGCGACATGCCAGCCTCTAGCGATGGGATTTTACGCAGGTTTAGTACCGCGCCCATCTCATGGTCATTGACCAATTCTGGCATTGCATTAGAGATACCACCAGCGCCCACATCATGCAATGACACGATAGGGTTGCCGTCTTTTCCATTATTACTCGCATCGACATCATTACCGGCTAGTGCCCAGCAGCGATCCATGACTTCTTGGCAACGACGCTCCATTTCAGCATTGTCACGCTGAACTGAGGCAAAGTCTAAGCCTTCATCGAGTGAACCGCTATCAACTGAAGATGCAGCACCACCGCCCAGACCAATCTGCATTGCAGGGCCACCAAGGACGATTAACAAATCACCTTGTCGAATGGCGTTTTTTTCAATGAGGTTGCGTTTGATATTGCCGTAACCACCTGCCAGCATGATTGGCTTATGATAGCCGCGCATTTCGCTACCGTCTTTTGCCGCCGACGTATCCAATTGGAAACTACGGAAATAACCGCATAGGTTAGGACGACCAAACTCGTTTGAGAAGTTGGCTGAACCGAGTGGTGCTTCAGTCATAATCTCAAGACTGGTTGCCATACGATCTGGCGTGCCATAAGCCTGAGTACTCAATTGACCTGACTGCTCCCATTTCTCAGCGAGCTCTGGGATATGTAGGTGTGATACGTGAAAGCCTGTCAGACCTGCTTTTGGCTTACCGCCACGACCAGTCGCGCCTTCATCACGAATCTCACCACCAGCACCCGTCGCTGCACCCGCATACGGGGCGATAGCCGTTGGATGGTTATGCGTTTCGACTTTCATCAGAATGTCGATTGCTTCTTGATGGAAGTCATAAGGATGGGCAGAGTTTGCATCCATCGCATCAGTCGGAATCGGGTAAAAACGCATACCGTCAGACCCTGCCATCACAGCAGCGTTGTCTTTATAGGCAGACAAGATACCTTGTGGATTCGACTGGTAAGTATTCTTAATCATTTGGAACAGTGATTTTGGCTGTGCTGCACCATCCACCGTCCACTCAGCGTTAAAAATCTTATGACGGCAATGCTCTGAGTTGGCCTGTGCAAACATCATCAGCTCAACGTCAGTTGGATTACGCTTTAGCTCATTGACATAAGCATTCATCAAATAATCAATGTCTTCACTGGATAATGCAAAACCAAACTGGGTATTGGCAGACTCTAATGCTGACTGACCTTGTCCGATGACGTCAATATGATTCAATGATGCTGGCTGCTCATCATCAAACAATTTGTTCAAATCATTCAAATCATAAACCAAGCTCTGCGTCATACGGTCAAACAGCAACTGCTCAGCGTCTACTGGTAGTTTTTCGCCTGCGTCACCATCAATGGTTAAGGTATAAACAACGACACGCTCAACACGGTTAATCTCAATTTCACAGTTATTGAAGATATCGGTTGCTTTACTTGCCCATGGCGATATCGTACCAAAACGCGGCCCAACGATGACTTGTACCTGATTAGCTTGTGGGTCGGCGAGCACTGTCGCACTGTCAACAGCGAGTAGGTCTAACGCCTTTTTATGTTCATCACCTTCGAGCTTGCGTGATAGCACATACACTTGCTGGGTACTTATTTGACTGACATTGAGCTCGGTTTTTTGCTGGAACTGACTGATGAGTTGCTGCGTCTGAAAATCGGTAAGAAACGGTTGTCCGGCGATGGTCATCATAAAGGCATAATCCGTAAGATCAAGGCATCTCTGCCATGCTAAGTAAATGGTCTGCGTATTATAACAAGAAGCCCTGTAATAAGCAGGTCTAAACCAAGATAAATTGCCGATAAGTTGCCTTCTATCACTACCAAATATGTGCTAAATGACGAGTGTAATTTGCTCAGTGTATATCCTGTTTTTCAACGTACGTATGTTGAGATTTACCAACTGAATGTCTGATGTCACAATTTTTACCTAACCCTCATACTCCTTACAAACACTCACATCGCATTACTGGGCGCCTATATAAATGTATGGCCACAACTCGGTATTCTAGTTCCAGTTGATAGGGCGACGATTGTTATTGATATTTGAAACACGCTTTGCCCGAATAAAAACTACTACAAGCAATTAATAATTTAAACACTATAAAGAAAAGGAAATCCCCTATGAGTAGACAAGACCATATCGATAAAGTACAAGCACTGGTAAAAGAAGTGAAATTTGCCATGATGACGACTCGCACTCACGAAGGCCATTTACATGCCTGCCCAATGACAACGAGCGAGACGAGCATCGGCGCAAAAGAGATTTGGTTCATCGGTGATAAAACAACTGAAACCGTCAGCGATATCCAAAAAGACCCACAAGTGAATTTGGCCTATGTAAGCCAAGACGCGAAAGACTACGTCTCAATTAACGGTAAAGCAGAGCTAGTTGAAGACCAAGAGAAGCTTGATGAACTATGGTCGCCAATTTACAATGCATTCTACGAGCAAGGTAAAGAAGATCCGAACGTCCAGCTAATCAAAGTCGTACCACATGGTGCTGAATATTGGTTAAGTGGCAGCTCAGTAGTCAATATGTTTAAGATGACAACTGCTGCAGTAATGGATGGCAAAAAAGCGACTAACTTGGGTGAAAACAACTCAGTGACACTATAAGCTATAGAAAATAGCAGTTAGACCAGAATTAGCAAAACATAAAAACGCCAGTGGCTAATGCGACTGGCGTTTTTATGTTTTGCTAATTCTGTGTTTTACGCTGTCCGTATCTACGTTATAGATTCACCCGCTTTGCTTTAGGTACGGCCACGCTGCTCTAAGATAAATCATCATCGACCATAAAGTCAGTATTACGGCGGCAACCATTAATACATAACCAATCATCTCGAGCGACTCCCAGTTTAGAAGAAGCACCGTGATGGCCACCATCTGAAACGTCGTTTTTAGTTTACCGACATAGGATACAGCGACACTGGTACTTTTGCCTAGCTCTGCCATCCATTCTCGCAATGCAGATACAGCGATCTCGCGCGAAATAATTACGATAGCAGCGATTGCCATAATGATATTGGGATGCCACTGCACGAGAACGATTAGTGCTACGGCCACCATTAATTTATCAGCGACAGGATCCAGAAAACGGCCAAACGCTGACATGACATTTAATTTTCGAGCAAAATACCCATCGAGCCAATCAGTAATCGCAGCAATGATAAAGACACCGGTCAATAATAGATGACGCAATAGACTATCGCTAAACTCGCTCATCCCTACTCGAGCAATGACATTGTCTGAGATTGCAGGCATGCCGATACCCATAGCAGGCGGCCAGTAGGCAATCGCGACAAACAACGGAATCATCAAGATACGAGCAATCGTAAGGTTGTTAGGCAAGTTAAAAATACTCTTGGTATTTTGCGAACTTGACGGCTCCGGCGTATGCAAGTGCGTGCTCTCAGTCATGGCAAACCCAGTTTAATATAGACATAATAATGGCAGATAGCTTAGCATTTTTCGGGCAAGCCGTCATGCCATCTCTGCAGCGATTGAGTTATCAAAGGTATCAACATCGGATGACCAAGCTTATATTGGCATAACGTATTGAAATTATTGAGAGCGTTTGTCAGTATCACCAATAATAAAGTACTGCTACTCACTCTAAATATTAATACTTCATATAGACATCAGCGATTTTTGAGCTCTTACAACGTAATATACTGTAACCAAAACAGCTAAATGGCAGCCAACTAGGTTATGATAGCAACTGCAATAAAACACTTGTACACTTAAATATGTAAGCAAATATATGTACCTATTGTATTGGTCATTGTTGCCCTAATAAATAACTGTATAGAAAGCCAATAATTACAACAAGTCACGACCACGGAATATGTAGTCAATCTACACAGCCCGTTTTCCTCAGCCCACAGTACCTCCTCTGTGGGCTCTTTTTTTTGTCCTTCTTTTGGTGTTATTTCCACTTGCTTGTAAATAAGACACCTGTAGATCTCAGTTTTGAATAAACTGCGCTAACGGGCAATCGCATCACATTTACTTTGTTTTCCAGATTGCCTCGACTGTTTGTTGTGCCACTTGATAGCAACTTTCTATATTGCCGTGTCCGCACCAGTCACCACTGACAATCCATTGATGTTGTGGATCGACCAAGATACCCAGTGCCTCGTTATTATCGACAGTCGTTGCTGCATAACGCCAGCGATGGCAGTCTACTTGACTGGGTGCTGTGTCATCATCCCAATGTAATGCGTGCTGCGCGGCTTGCAATAACTGCTCTGTTATTGTGTCGATGTCGTCATCAACGTGTATCTCTGACCAGTCGTTACGCGCATGAATGGTGACACTGGGCAGCAAATCATTATGAGCAGGCTTTTGATGCTCGATGAATATTCTGTCTAATGGTGAATTATTTACGTAAGCCACGTCCCATCTTGATGGTGTTTGACTGGTCAATGTTGCAGGTAATGATTGCACCTCACCCCAGCCTAACATTAAGGTATAACATGCCTGCATCTTTGGCTTGGTGATGTTGGCTGACTCCGTAAAGCCGCTCTCTGCCATCAGCTCTAGCGCTTGACCATTTGGCGCGGTACAAATTACCCAATCAAAGCAGCCTAGACTGTTGCCAGACTCATCGAAAAGCTCAGTCTTGTCATCGGTTTGGTTTTGGGGATATTGCGCAAAGGGTGCGACGCGAGTTTTGAATTTTATATTGGTATGTTGCAAATCATCGGCTAATGCGCGCCCCCAACTGGTCATTTTTGGCGTACTGATGTAGCGAGCTTGCGTCGTATTCCATTGATCTTTGTGCTGTATATCAGATGACTCAGTATTTCCATTAGCGGGCGTTAACGCAACCACTTCGGCACACCACGGTTGTAACAAATCAGTCTCAAGCCAAGGTGCAATAAACTGCTGAAAGCTAGGCGTTTTTGCGGTAAAAAACTGCGCCCCAAATGCCCATTGCCAATTTTTACCAGTTTGACTATCGGTACGATAACGGGTGGCTAAGCGCCCTACACTGCGTGACTTTTCAAAAATGGTTATTTGCGGTATAGAGGATTGGTCTGTGCTTTGAATGTCTGTTCTTTTAATGGCTATGCTTTGAATAAAGGCACGCTCTAGTAATGTGGCGGTCAACAATCCTGTCAAACCACCACCGATAATGGCTATTTTTGGGAGAGATTCATCAGTTGAGAGTAAAGTGTGATCAGTCATAATGACAGTAGACCTTATAAATTATTGGATAAAAAAGGGTTTATGACAATGGCAGGGATATTTTTAATAATATGTCTATCAATCATATTTAACCTTCGAAAGGCTTCAATATCAATATTATCTCCGTAAAAAAGCCATGCTATTCTCGATAACATGGCTTTTATTTAGCGGTGATAGACAAACAAAAATAGCTAGTATTAAACCACCATTGTTAACGCTCTTAACCAGTCTTCTCTGCGCGACCAGCTTTGACCACATCGACCAGCTGATTGATCACTGAGCTGTCTGCAAGCGTAGACAAATCACCCAATCCAACATACTGTCCCGCCGCAAGGTTACGCAAAATACGGCGCATGATTTTCCCTGAGCGCGTCTTTGGTAGTGCATCAACCATATAGATGGCATCTAAAGTGGCAATCGGGCCAATTTCAGTGCGCACATGACGTTTTAGCTCAGCTTTGAGTGCGTCTGTTTTTTCTTCACCAGATTTCAGGATGATAAAAGCGCAGATACTTGTACCGCGAATCTCATGCGGCATACCGACGATAGCGGCCTCAGCAGTAGCAGGATGAGCGACCACCGCGCTCTCAATCTCCGCAGTGCCCAAACGATGTCCGGCAACGTTGAGTACATCATCGACGCGGCCTGTGATCCAATAATGGCCATCTTCATCACGCTGGGCACCATCACCGGTGAAGTAAAAACCTGGGTAATCACTAAAGTAGGTCTTCAAAAAGCGTGTGTGGTCATTATAAATGGTACGCATTTGCCCCGGCCAGCTACTGTTAATCGCCAGATTTCCTTCTGCAGCGCCTTCTAGTACCGCACCATCACCATCGATAATCTCTGGTTTGATACCGTATAGTGGCGTCATCGCTGCGCCTGGCTTGAGATCAACGGTGCCTGGAATAGGTGCCATCAAAATACCGCCAGTCTCGGTCTGCCACCACGTATCGACGATTGGACATTTGCCATCACCAACGACATTGTAGTACCAGTCCCATGCTTCTGGATTGATAGGCTCTCCAACCGAACCAAGTAAGCGTAGGCTTGAACGATCTGATTCTCGTACAAAAGCATCCCCCTCTTTCATCATCGCGCGAATCGCCGTCGGTGCGGTGTATAAAATCGTAATGTCGTGCTTGTCGACGATATGACCGATGCGCGCCCACGTTGGATATTCTGGCACACCCTCGAACATGACTGTCGTTGTGCCATTGGCAAGCGGTGCATAAGTTGAGTATGTGTGACCAGTAATCCAGCCCACATCTGCCGTACACCAATAGACATCGTCTTCTTTGATATCAAAAACATCACGAAAGGTAGAGAGTGCATAGGTGATATAGCCGCCGGTGGTATGCAGTACGCCTTTGGGCTTTCCTGTAGAGCCAGAGGTATATAATAAAAACAGCGGATCTTCGGCATTCATGACTTCAGGCTCGCAGTGCTCTGATTCACCATCTATCAGATTGTGATACCAGACATCACGGTGACCGCTCATCGGTATGGCACTACCCGTGCGATGGACGACGATGACTTTTTCTACACTGTCCGTGCCATCTATATCTAACGCGTGATCGACATTGGCTTTGAGCGGTGTATGCTTGCCACCACGCAGGCCTTCATCAGCAGTAATGACGACTTTTGAGCGGCTATCGATTAGGCGATTGCCCAAGCTCTCCGCAGAGAACCCACCAAAGACCACTGAATGCACCGCACCAATACGCGCACATGCCAGCATCGCTATCATGGCTTCTGGTATCATCGGCATATATAGCGTGACTCGATCGCCTTTTTCGACCCCAAGCTTACGCAGTGCATTGCCTAGACGACAGACTGATTCATATAGCTCTTTAAAGGAGATGATTTTATGCAATGAGGGATGATCGCCCTCCCATATGATGGCGGGCTTGTAAGGGCTTTTTTTCATATGTCGATCAAGGCAATTGACGGAGATATTCAGTTCACCATCTTCGAACCACTTAATACGGAAATCATCTAGATCATAATTAACGTTGCTGATTTTGGTGGGTTTTTTGATCCAATCGATTAGCTCAGCACGCTTCGCCCAAAAAGCATCACTTGTCTCAGTTGATTCGATAGATTGTTTGTAGTCTTTGAGGTACTGCTCAGGCGTGGTATTGGCAGCAGCCATGAACTCGGCGGCGATAGGAAATGATTTCTGGGTCATAGTGTTCATCCTTTTTAATTATTATGACCTATATAAATAATCGTCTATAACGACCATCTATACGGGCAATAAGAGTCATCTTCCATAATGTGTGACACTTCATGATAGTTTGACAAATAAGCGCAACGGTTGCAAGGGATCAACAGTCAATCATAACAATTTCGCTGTACATCTGTATACTTAGGCACAGACAGTCTCATCCTTACAAAGCGACTAATTTGTCATTCTAGTTAATTTTTATTATCGGTAGCTAGTGGCTTATTTTGTATTAAGTACGGATTTTAAACTTATAAAACAGTTAAAATATAAAACACAACGTTTATAAACGATACAAGCCATACTTATGTATGGCTTGTTGCTATCAAAATTTCACTAAATTAATAATGCGTACTTATTTGAGCTGTTTAACGGTTTTCCATGCGCCGCTTTGTACTTGCGATAAGTAAACATCGTTAAAGGCGACATGGCTTTCAGGAGTAATCGCAATAGTAGATCCTGTGATGCCATCTACAAAACTAACGGTTTCCATACCGGTATTAAAAGTATCGGCATTCAAATCTTTGCCTGCAGCTTTGAGTCCTTCAACAGTGATTCTCGCTGAAGTATAGCCAAGGATAGCACCTGCTGATACATCTTCCCCTGTGACTTTTTTATACTTTTCAATAAAGGCTTTGGTCTCAGGCTCATTCGCTCTCAAAGCCAAATCGTTATAGTAAGAAACCGCATATAGACCTTCACTAGCGCCACCTGGTGCCTCGGCAACTGCGGGATGGAAACCCGTGGCAGGAGCGATGAATTTCACGTCAGTCCAGCCCATAGCGTTCGCTGTCCCTACCGCAGTGATAGCGCCGCGTATCGTAAGAGATAGGCCGATTAGCTCGCAATTGGCTTCTTTTAATTTGGCAATTGCACCAGCAAAGTCTGTTTCATCAGGGCGATGTGAGCTGGCCTGAACTAACGTGACATTAGGATTGTTATCGCTGATATCCTTAGCCGCCTCGTTGGTCTCTTCACCATAGTCCGAAGGAATATACATGACGCATAAATTTTTAATATCATTTTCGGCAATCAAATACTCCATACCCATTTTCATGGAGTCGTAATACGTACTACCCATCGTATAACGGCGATTGAAAGCCCCTTCTTCTTGCATTGGCTTTGCAAAAGTGATCGGCATAATATTAGGGACATTGGCGCGATCCATAATAGGGAAACTCGCTAAGTTATGCGGCGTACCAAGCGACATCAGCATACCAAATACTTTATCGCGACTAACGAGCTTATTAGCAGCCTGTACCGCCTTTGGTACTTGATAAGAATGGTCCTCGACGACGTAACGAATCATGCGACCGTTAACGCCACCTGCCGCATTTACCTCATCGAAATACATATTGGCACCCGCTACCGCAGGATTACCGAATCCTGCAAACGGACCTGATAGATCATTCGCACCGCCCAATAGAATCTCCGTATCCGTAACACCTTGTACCGGCATATCACTCGTTGAAGCATTTTCAGTATCTGTACCAGCTGCTGCGGGCGTTTCTGAATTGCTACACCCTACTAAACCTATCGTACCAACAGATAGTGCCAGTAGCGTCGTCTTGAATGTCCATTTCATTGCCTTTCTCCTTGCGACTTCAGTCGCTGTTAGTTTGATGCTTTTGAGATTGATACTTTTGAGGCTGATACTTTTAAGATTGATACTATCAAGGTTGAGATAACATCAAAAAATCTGAACGGTGCTAAGCTGAACTTTGATAAAGAGCTAGCTCAGTACATAGAGTCGATAAGAACGTGATGCTTTTTCTCAACCAAACTTCTTTTCAATTTCATGGTCGCAGTCAATTCGTCATCTTCAGGACTGAGCAGCACATCAATAAGCCGGAAGTGCTTGATGGTTTCCACCTGAGCTAACGTCTGATTGGTAGACTGGATAACCTCATCTATCAAGGCGATGACTTCTGGCGCATGACACAGCGAGCGAAAATCTGAGAACATTACCTGATTGTCTTGCGCAAACTTTTCGACATTCTCCTGATCTATCATAATCAGGCAGGTCAGATATTTGCGTCTATCGCCGATGATGACGGCATCTGAGATATAAGGCGAGAATTTAAGCTTGCTCTCAATCGCAGCGGGTGTGACGTTTTTGCCACCTGCGGTGATAATGATGTCCTTGATGCGGCCCGTAATGAATATATAGCCGTCTTTTATCTCGCCAACATCGCCAGTATGTAGCCAGCCATCCCGTAAGTCCTCAGCGGTTTTTTCGGGCTTGTTCCAGTAGCCTGCAAACACGTTCGCCCCTTTTACGAGTATCTCGCCGTTATCGGCAATGCGGACTTCAGAATCGGGTAGTGCCTTACCTACGCTACCGGCCATCTGTGCTTCAGGCGTATTAACCGATATCACACCCGCACTTTCAGTCATGCCATAGCCTTCATAGATAGGCACGCCTATCGCATGAAACCAGCGGATAATATCTAGCGAGATGGGCGCGGCCCCAGTGGTGGCACGGCGAATATTACTCATGCCTATCAGGTCACGAATTTTATATAGCACCAGCTTGTTCCAAAACTCGTAACGCAGTCGTTGACCTGTCGTGGGCGTATTGCCTGCCATCACGATATCAGCGTGATCATGACCTGCTTTTATAGCCTGATCAAATGCCCAGCCATTAAGCGCACTGGCATCACTACGCATATTACTGATGGAGGCATACATTTTTTCCCACAATCTAGGCACAGCGGTAAAGGTATCAGGTGAGACTTCTTTCATATTCTCAAATACCGTCTCTGTGCTCTCAGCAAAGTTGACAATACAGCCCCTATGAATGGGCAGATCCACTGATGTTAGACGCTCAAGCACATGGCACAAGGGCAGAAAACACAGCTGCTCATCGGTGGGCAAAATAGGGAGGATGTCGATGCTTGTTTTTAATTCAAAGAGGACATTGGCGTGCGTTAAAATCGCGCCTTTTGGGTTGCCTGTCGTGCCAGACGTGTAGATTAAGGTGCGTATATCATTCGCCGTGCCTTGATCGATATAAGCGCCAAAACGCTCTCTGGCATTTTCAATACTTCGACCGATCGTATATAGATCATCAAGGAAAACAACCTGATTATCCTCTAGGCTACGCAAACCTTTACGCTCAAAGACAATAACTTTTTTAACGTTAGGCGTCTGTTCACGAATCTCTAAAAACTTATGCAATTGCTCATCGTTTTCTACGATCAAAAACTTAGAATGGCTATCATTTAGTATATAGGCAAGCTGCTCGGGACTGTCTGTCGTATAGACACCATTGGGTATCCCGCCGACGGCGCAGATGCCCATATCACAATAGAGCCATTCTTTATTGTCTTCGCTCAAGATAGAGACGGTATCGCCTTTACTCAGACCAAGCTCGATGAGTGCCATGCCGATATCGCAGCCATGATAATAATAGTCAAGCCAACTATAACTCTGCCAAATACCAAAGCTCTTTTCGCGATGCGCAATCCTATCACCTCGGCTCAAGCAAACCTGTCGCCAGAGTTTGCTCAGCGTATCGCACCCTTCTAGGATTTGAGGTGCATGATCGAAAGGTGCATTGTGTATCTTTCGATTAGTCTCATAATCATTATCGTTGGAGTAATCGTAAGACGATACTGGCGCGGCAGATGTGATCGTCTTATCCGTAGGAAAAAGTGAAGTATTTTTTTCAGTATGAATATCAATAGAGGTCGTCATGATTATTATCGCCAAGTCTTTTTGCGTTTCCACCGAGTGGCTTCCGCAGTGTTGTCTTTGGTTTGTCCCAAGTAGAACTCTTTAATATCATCAGAGTGCATCAGTTTGTCCGCTGAGCCTGCCATGACAATACGCCCTGTCTCTAACACATAACCGTAATCCGCTGCTGCCAAGGCAACTCTTGCGTTTTGTTCAACCAGTAGAATCGTGACGCCCTGCTCTTTATTAAGCCTGCGAATAATCGCAAATATCTCCTGTACCAATAAGGGAGAGAGTCCAAGAGACGGCTCATCGAGTAGCATAAGGGAGGGTCGTGACATCAGTCCGCGACCGATAGCTAACATCTGCTGCTGACCACCGGACATCGTGCCCGCTGCTTGTGTACGGCGATCTTTTAGGATGGGAAAATACTCATATATCATCTCGACATCGCGCTGTATCTCAGATTTGTCACGCCGAGTATAAGCGCCCATCGCCAAGTTTTCGGCAACATTCAAAAACGGAAATACCTCTCGCCCTTCGGGTACGTGCGACAGCCCTTTTTTGACCAAGCGATCAGGCTCAGTGCCATCGATACGCTCACCGTGGAACCACACTGCGCCCTTGCGAGGGTTAATGACACCAGAGATAGTCTTCATTAGCGTCGTTTTACCCGCACCGTTAGCGCCCAAAATCGTGACCACCTTGCCTTCGGGAACCTCCAGACTCACGCCTCTCAATGCCATCACTGGGCCATAAGCGGATTCTAGATTTCGCACTTCAAGCACGTTGTTCTTTACTTCGGAGTCAACCAAATTCATTTCAGTAGCAGGTGCGGCAGAGGATAGTGATTTTTTAATAGCTGACATTACACACTCTCCTGTCCAAGATAGGCTTCAATAACCTGTGGATTGGCTTGCACCTCAGCTGCCGTACCCTGAGCCAAAAACTTACCTTCAGCGACGGCCAATACTCGATCGGATACCCGATTCACAAGACTCATGTCATGCTCTACCATCAAGATAGTCAAACCAAGATCCTTTTGCATATCTTCAATCCACCATGCCATCTCAGACGTCTCCTCTACGCTAAGACCCGAGGCTGGCTCATCGAGCAAAATAAGTTTTGGATTAGCAGCTAATGCGCGCGCAATTTCGACTACTTTTCTAATACCATAAGGCAAACCTGCGATCAGCTTATCTCGATAAGGCGCTAACTCTAAAAAATCTATAATCTTTTCAACTTGTAGACGATGCTCGCGCTCGCTACGGCGCACCTTTGGTAAAAATAATAAATCCTGTATCCACGATGTATTGCGCTGTGAATGGCGACCGATAAGCAGGTTTTGTAACACGCTTGAGTGATCAAACAACTCGATGTTTTGAAACGTACGGGCAATACCCAGTTTTGCGATATCGTGAGCGGGTAGCTTGGTAATATCAGTCCCATCAAAGGTAATACGACCACTAAGTGGCTCGTACAGGCGACTGATTAAGTTAAAAATCGTTGATTTACCAGCGCCATTAGGCCCTACGATCGTGAATACCTCGCCCTCGTTTACCTCAAAGCTAATATTATCAACGGCTTTGACACCACCGAACGCGATAGATAAGGAGTCAACTTTTAATAAGCTCATCGCATACGCTCCGTTTTCAGATAAGTTTTGGAACGGCGGAATAGTCCTTTTCGATATAACGGGAACATCTGAAACCAAGTCCGTATCTTTATCCAAATACCGTATATACCGCGTGGCTCATAGATGATCATGATGACAATGACTAAGGCAAATAGCGCCGTATCAATACCAGGAATACTGGTGATATTAGAGCCCGTACTTTGACCGATGACATCGCCTAAGATAGCAATCACTTGTGGCAATAGTACAACGACGATAGCACCAAAAAACGCACCATGTATCGATCCTAAACCGCCGATGACAATCTGCAATAGTATGGTTATAGAGATGATAACGGTGAAGCTCTCATAGTTGACCGCTTGCACAAAATGCCCGTACATAGCGCCGCCAATAGCGGTAATCGCACAAGATATGCTAAAAGCGAGCGTTTTGGCTTGCGGTACATTGACGCCAAGCGCGCGGGCAGAGACTTCGCTGTCTCTGATGGCTAAGAACGAGCGCCCAGTGCCGCTTCTGAGCAAATTGATATACCCTAAGGTCACCAGCACTACGAGCGCAAGGCACAAGTAATAAAAGGCCTTTGGCGTGATGTAGCGATCGATAGTGTAGCCAAAGAGATTAATAGGAGAGGCAAAGGTACCAGAGATGCCGCCAGTAATAGGCTCAGCCACGATAGCGATGTCTTCGACGATAATACTAAGCGCCAAGGTCGCGATGGCTAAATAGATGCCGCTGGTTCTTAAGATCGGTCTGGCAATGATAGCGCCGATAACTCCAGTAATGAGCGCACAGGCAATCAAGGCAGGGAAAAAACTCCACCCTCGAGCCATCAGTGCCATATGGCTAAACGCACCGATAGCCATAAAGGCAGCGTGACCTAAGCTGACTTGTCCGGTGTGACCCGTCAAGAGCATCAGACCCAGTCCAGAGATAGACCAGATCAATATGGCACTGAGCTCACTAATATAATAGTTACTCAGCAGCCAAGGTGCCATTAAGAGGAGTAAGAGGAGTACGCCATACTTTATGAGTTGGCGCTTGTCATCGAAGATATTGATATCTTGATCATAACTGTGTTTAAACTGGGCTTTCATGGGCAGTACTCATCCTTGAAATATTTTAGTCATCCTTGACTCAAAACTTCTATACTTTTTTCTGTTTTACCTGAGAAAAAATACCGCCTGGACGTACGATTAGTACGATCAACATAACCACATAAGGTGCAATTTGACTTAGGCCTAGCGGTAGATAGCGACCAGCAAATGGCTCTATCACCCCTACCAGCAACCCGCCTGCAAGCGCCCCCGGTAAGGAACCTAACCCACCGATGACCGCAGCGGCAAAAGCCTTGATACCGAATAGTAGTCCGACAGAAGGTTCGATCGCGCCTTTGGCGGCAAATAGTATGCCGGCAAGTGCGGCAACCACTCCTGACAATGCCCATACGATACCATTAACGCGCTTAACGGGAATGCCCATATAATAGGCTGCCATCTGGTTCTGACTACTGGCTTGCATCGCAATACCGAGCCGCGTGTGGGCAAAAAAGAAGTATAAAATGGAGGTTAGTGCGATAGTAGATATGATGATAATGATGTCAACATAAGCGATACTCAGCGAGCCTAATGCCAACATCTTGCCTGAAAATGGTGTCTGTAGTGAGACTGGGCTATGTCCCCAAATGACACCAGCGACGAAGCGCATTAAGAAACCGAGCGAGATGGTAAGAATGACCATCGCAAATTGCGGTTGACCAAAAATACCACGTAGGACAAAGCGATCGAGTAAGTAGCCAAATGCGCCCATGATAATAGCCGCAAAGGTGATACCTAATAAGAAGGGAAAGTTTGCCTGATCGGCATTAATGAAAGATATGCCTAAAAAGGCACCGAGCATAAGCATGTCGCCTTGGGCAAAATTCACTGCCTCTGAGGCTTTGTAAATGAGCACAAAACCCAGCGCTAACAGCCCATATATACAGCCATTAGCAATCCCGCTAATGAGCAGTTGTAGGATATCCATAAAGTCCCTTTTGTCTTAGCATTGTCATCCGTGACAATGTTTGAATAAGCCGTTCAATCGGCTGGCTTTTTAACTCAACTACTTTTGAAGAAATTCATTTCCTTCAAATAAAAACGACTAAAATTCTAATAGGTAACAAAAGTGGCAGCAGTAGGTGCGAATAATATTCATATTTTTACATTATACCAATCATCAATTGTTGTCTATAGAAAAAGTAAAGTTATTCAATGATTTATAGCAAGTGGGCCAAAGCTATTTATATTACTCACCTAAAAACACTGACATTGTGGCATGGTATAATTTAGATACTTTCATATCGTTTATTCAAACCTATTATCTTAACCTATAAGTCATTATCATGAGCCAAATGCAAAACCAAGCGGCACCCGTTAAGTCAAACAGCCAATACGATGTCATCATCATCGGTGCAGGCGCTTCAGGGTTATACTGTGCGCTCACTGCGGGTCGACGTGGTCGCCGCGTGCTGGTATTAGACCATGCAAATAAAGCCGGCAAAAAAATCCTCATGTCGGGTGGTGGCCGCTGTAACTTTACCAATTACTTCGTTGAGCCTGAGCACTTTATTGGTGCCAATCAACATTTCTGTAAGTCAGCCTTAAGTCGTTATCCGAGTTGGGAATTTATTGGCATGGTGGAGGCGCACAAAATTGCTTACCACGAACGTGAGCATGGTCAGCTGTTCTGTGATGACTCTGCACAAGATATTTTGACCATGCTGCTAGACGAGTGCGCGGCGGTCGGTGTGCAAGTAAAACTGAATGCTCAAATTGAAAGCGTGCAAGCCATCGAAAATGATAAAAATGCACGTTTTGAATTATTGACCACCAAGCAACTCAGTAAAAAAGAAAAGCAAGAAAGAAAAGAAACCGCTAATCAGACCAAGCTGCCGCAAACAGGCTACCGCTGTGAATCTTTAGTGGTGGCAACTGGCGGGCTGTCTATCCCAACGATGGGTGCTAGTGGCTTGGGTTATGAATTGGCGCAGCAGTTCGGGCATACGCTTGTCGCAACCGATGCCAGTCTCGTGCCTTTTACTTTCACCGATAAAACGGGCGAGCTCATTCGTGCTCTGGCAGGTATTAGTCTGCCAGTGATTGCCAGTAATGAGCGCATCTCCTTTAAATTGCCTGTGTTGTTTACCCATCGCGGACTCTCAGGTCCTGCTATGCTACAACTTTCAAACTACTGGCAAATTGGCGAAACCATTAGCATTAACTTACTACCAAATATCGATATGACAATGCTGCTATTGGCGCATAAAAAATCGCATCCCAGACAGCTCATTCGTACCGTTTTGGCTGAATATACCGATAGCGCATTACCCAAAAAGCTATTGGCAGCGCTACAAACGCACTTGTGGGATGACATCAAAGACACAGAGCTGGCCAATATTAAGGACGAGCGCCTGACTGAACTTGGTACGACGCTCAATGGCTGGCAGCTTAAGCCGTCTGGTACCGAAGGATATCGTACCGCTGAAGTGACGCGCGGCGGTGTCAAAACAAATGAAGTTTCGTCAAAAACCATGCAAAGCAACTTGCAGGACGGCCTATACTTTATCGGAGAAGTATTGGATGTCACAGGTTGGCTCGGTGGCTACAATTTCCAGTGGGCGTGGGCCAGTGGCTTTGTCTGCGGCGAAGTGGCTTAATAGAAGTGGATTTTATATAGGGTCTATTGATAAGTTTAACAATAGACCCTAAATAGACAGTTATAGTCTTGAGACATGTCAATCCGTTGTATATACGATTGACTATGATGACCATCATTATAATAGTAAACATAAACACGGGCTTGCGAGGTGAACAATGCGTGCAATTAAACATATTCATGGTGACAAAGCACCGCATTGGGTCGGTGACGGTTTTTATGTGAAAACCTTAGTCAATCATCTTGAGGATGATCCCAATTTTAATTATAGCCACACTGACCCATTTTTATTATTGGATTATGGCAAGCCCACGACTTTTGCCCCAAATCCCGATTATGAAGCGCAGCCTCACGGTGTCGGACAGCATCCACACAAAGGTTTCGAGACCGTGACCATCGCTTACTCTGGTGAAATCAGTCACAGGGACTCAGCTGGCGGTAACGGCATCATCTTCGAAGGTGATGTGCAATGGATGACTGCAGGGCGCGGTATCTTACATGAAGAGTTCCATTCGCAAGGTTTTGGACAGCGCGGTGGCGTCTTTAGTATGGTGCAAATGTGGTTAAACCTACCAAGCGCCCACAAGCTGACTGAGCCAAAATATCAGTCCATCAGACGGACTGATATGCCGATTATTGAATTGCTAGATGATAGTGAGGCTGCCCATCAAACAACCATTGGTAAAGTCGCTATTATCGCTGGTGAGTGGCAAGATATAACTGGAGCAGCCGATACCTTTACACCCATTAATTTATGGGATATCGAGCTGCATGCAGCAGGATCGACGACGCTACAGGTGCCAGACAGCCATAATGTCTTATTATTGGTACAAGAAGGCGAGCTACTCGTCAATGATACCTCTATCGCAGCGGGTCAACTGGTTCAGTTTATAGCACCTACCAAAAACACTATAAACTCTCAAACTATAGATTCACAAACAGGACAGTCTGCCTCATTTATTGCCGATGCCACTGACACTATTCAGCTGACTTATCCAGCAACATCTGATACTGAAAAAGCCGTCGCACCTGTTAAATTACTGCTATTAAGCGGCGAACCCATTGGCGAACCTATCGCCAGTTATGGGCCGTTTGTCATGAATACTCAGGCCGAACTAAAACAAACTTTTCGCGATTATCAAACAGGTAATTTTGGTAAATAGTGATAGCAAATCTAAAAAATACATTTAGCCATGTCCAGTTTTTCTAGCCTGCAATGCGTCATACTTGCATGTATTTTCCTTGTTACTCTGGCTTTTATGAATTACTTTGGCTTTTATGAATAGTATAAAAGCCATAAGAACTGAACACAGTAAACATTCAAATTATTGACAATAAAAAAGCCACCTCACTATTGATAGTAAGGTGGCTTTTTAATGGATATACCTTTTAGGGATATTATCGGCTTAGCATTTACGCTAACTGACAGTCCATTATGCTTGGTTCAAAAATGGATAATCGGTGTAACCTTCAGTACCACCGCCGTAGAAGCTTTCTGGATGCTGCTCGTTTAGCGCAGCACCTTCACGGATACGTTCGGCCAGATCAGGATTGGCGATATAGTCACGACCAAAGGCGACCGCATCGATATAACCTGCTTTGATGTTTCTCTCTGCTTTTTCAGCAGTATAACCACCAGCCGCGATAATCGTCTGACTAAAAGCTTGGCGAATGTGCTTACGGAATTCATCATTATAAGGCGTGCCACCTGCCCAATCAGGCTCTGACAAATGTAAATACATCAAACCACGGTCATTAATCTGCTCAATCATCCAGATGTTTTCATCTTCATTATAGCCAGCTTCGACATTATTAAAAGTACCAAGTGGCGAAATACGAATGCCCACATGGTCGGCATCCCAAGCGTCGACACAAGCATCGATAACGTCAAGCGTCAAGCGAGCACGGTTTTCGCGACTACCACCATACTCATCATCGCGCTGGTTGGTTTGCTCAACCCAAAACTGATGCAATAGATAACCATGAGCCCCATGAATTTCTACCCCATCAAAACCTGCTTCTTGAGCATTTTTGGTTGCTTGTGCAAAATCAGCAATGACTTGTTTAATTTCATCAAGTGTGGCTGGACGTGGTGTCGTTGCTTCAACGCGGATGGCTTGATTGTTGCTATCGCGCAATGAGGTACGGATACCAACATGAACATCTGACGCAGAAATTGGCGCTTTGCCATCAGGCTGCACGCTTTCATGAGAAACCAGACCGGTATGCCATATCTGTGCGACGATTTTTCCGTCTTTGGCATGAACATTATCAACGATGGTTTTCCATGCTGTAATTTGATCTTGGGTATGAATACCCGGCGCGCCAGCATAGCCTTTTGCTTGAAAAGAAACCTGAGTCGCCTCAGTGATGACAAGCCCAGCGCCACTACGCTGTGAATAGTATTCGCTTGCCAATGCTGTCGGAACATCACCTGGCTCGACAGAGCGCAAGCGCGTCAATGGTGCCATGATAATGCGGTTTTTTAGGGTTTGAGTGCCCATATCGAGTGGTTCAAATAAGTTGTCGTGTGCCATGATATGCCTTATATCTAATTGGTTTGCTATTACAAATGAGGATCGTTGTTGTATATGCCCGTTACTATAAATTAATCCGCTCAACGCTATGAAAAGTTTATGAGTTATTGAGTTCATAAAATGTATCCATGCTTGCGATTGAATCATGCAATCGATACACAAAGTATCTTGTGAGCAGTTCGACTACATTATGGGGAATAAGACTTTATATTCAATGATAATTTATCAATCCTGTTGTTTGATAAAGCTAATCTTAACTATCAACGCCTTACTCCACAGACTTCCGAGCCCACCTTGTTAAAAGTATTGGGGAATACTTGATTGGTGAGTTGGAAGGTTAGATTTTTGCTAGGTATTGAAAACAAGTGAAATGGTTGAATCTTTAGTACAGTCAATCGCTTTTACGCTAAGCAGTGCCTAAATTTGCATATAGACGACATGCTTTGACGAACTTAAGTTTGATTTTTAACGCTTTAGGCCTCTATAATGTCAGGCAAATAATAGATTTTCTTTAAGAATCTAAACTTCGGGCATTTAAGCAAGGTAGCACTATGGCAGCCTATATCACCGTTGGCGCAAAAACCTCTCATGGCGGGACGGTCATCTCCGGCTCACCGCATACCACTCATAACGGCATCCCTATCTCGCGTAAAGGCGATAAAGTTGTTTGTAAAAAATGCAAAAAGGTCACTACTATTCTTACGGGTGACCCGTCGTTTATTGTGGATGGTGCACCCATTGCGCGCGGCGGCGATGTCACTAGCTGCGGCGCGAAGCTAATTGCTAGTCAGCAGTCATTTGCGGAGTCTGACTTTGATGTAGGCAGTGTTGCGCAGGCAGCGCCTTTGCAGTTTGCGAAGTCGGATATGAGTAATTCGTTTGTAGAGAATGATGAGGAAAAACTTGAAGAGATTCACTTTGCTATTGAAGTAATTGAGTTCAACCATGAAGAAGATCCAATAAGTAATTCTGGTTCAGAACGTAGCTCTAGCAATATTGCAGTCGATGAATACAATAGCGATGGAGATTATGTAGGTAGTTATTCTCTAGCAGATAACCCTAGTGATCTATTGGCTTCTGATTCAACTTGGTATAAAGAAAAAGGTATTGGAAATCAGCTCTCTGCTCTTGCGTCAGATTCGTATAAGGAAGCTGTTGATACTGTAACTTCATATTGGGGTGGCACTAAAAAGAAAGGGAAAGAGTTTGGTGAAAACACGGTCAATGTTGCCAAGCATACTAAAAATGCCATGATTATAAACCTTGGCGTCATAGAAGCTGGATTAAAGGATTTTCCCCAAAGAACTAAGGCCTCAGCAGCAACTGCCATGCTACGATTTGGCCAAAGATCGAACGTAGACTTTGTATATATCGCAAGTGGCGGCGGTGTTAAGCATTTTGGTATTGATATAGGAATGTCTGTAAACGTTCATAATGGGAACGTATATGAGCCTGTAACTGCAAATGCTAATGTTAATACTAATAAAGCGCCATCCATTAGTGTTCAGGTAGGGGTTGGACGTATCATAAGTAGCAATGCTGGTAATAGCGTTAAGGCCACAGATGCAATACTATCGGGTCAAGGGCATTCATATTCAATCGAAGTTGGTCCAGCAACTGCTGCTATTGAAACTACCGATGATGGTACAACCGTTGCAGCAAGTGGTGGTGTTGGTAAAAGTGTGACTATTAAAGGTTCCGACGGCGGTTCTTCTATTGGCGCTAGCAAAGGTTCTACAAATATGGAATTGGCAAACGATATGAAGTATAACGCTGCAAAAAATATAATAGAATATACAGGAAAGTAATCAGTGAAAATAAGAGGTAAAGAATATAAGCTGTCTGATATTTTACTTATTGTATTCGTTGTTATTTTATTTGTATGGACTATAGACTTAAAACCAGATAAAGAGCTAGAAATATATCAACAAGAATTAGTTGCGAAGGAAAGTTGGTTAATATCTCAATTAAATGATATCGCCAATTTTATTAACTTCAACAAGAGTGAATATGATTACATTAATCGAAAAGTTTGGTTCACTGCTTGGTATGTCAGTCCCGAGTTTGACAAGAATAAACTGTTATATTTACATAGCTTTCTTCTCAAGGAAGGCTGGATAGATATGACTGATAAAATTGACAAAAACGATTATATAGCTAAGACCTCAAGTAGATCTGATAAAACAGCTAAACGTGTTCGCATCCTATGCAAAGATAAAGCTACCATTTTCATGTATATGACCGACATGCAAAATGACTATGAATATGAATCTTTTGAAGCGCGTACTTTAGTAGACTTACTATATGACTATAGTTTACCTTGCTATGACTTAAATGAAAAAAAATATGAAGATCCTAGTGCTATAGAATTGGATAATTAATATTATTCCCTAGAACTGAATAGCTATAACAATTAACAAAAGGATTTTTAATGTACCAAAGAAAAACTACTACTCTCATTCAATCTTTGCTATTAGCTACTCTATTGTCAAATGTATTAATCGTTTCTGCTTGCTCAGCGGAGTCCTCAAGCACACCCGTACTATCTAATCAAGATACCCCTGCTGAAATATATGAACTCGGGCTAGCTTACTACGAGGGCGACTCAGTTCCTCAGGACTATGAAAAAGCCTTTAGCTTATTCAAAAAATCTGCTGATCAAGAGTACGTTGAAGCTCAATTCAATCTCGGTGTGATGTACGAAAATGGAATAGGTGTTAATCAAGACTACAAAAAAGCAATGCAGTCGTATTTATCAGCAGCTAGAAATGGAGATTTTGAAGCTAGAAATAATATTGGCTCACTCTATTATTTTGGTAAAGGCGTGACTCAAAACTATGATAAAGCTTTTAAGTGGTATAAAGAAGCGGCTGACCAAGATGTAGGTATAGCACAGTTTAACATTGGCGGTTTCTACGAGAACGGTTACGGTGTAACGCAAGATTATGATAAAGCTTTTGAATGGTATACCAAAGCGGCTGATCAAGGGTTAAATGTGGCACAACTTAATATTGGTGGTCTCTACGAGAATGGCTATGGCGTGCCGCAAGATTATGATAAAGCTTTTGAGTGGTATCAAAAGGCAGCCGACCAAGGCAATCAAGAAGCAAGTAATCGAATCGGTAGATTGGTCATGAATGGTAAAATCGACGATAAAGACATCGTTATTTATAGTACCCAAGAAACTGGTCTCACATTAGGTGATATTGAAGATATGAGCCAATGATAATGATGGCTGTATGATCCAGTAGCTTTTAACTCATACAGCCACTAGTTTATGAAATGTATAACAATCCCATCACTCCACCAAACCATCCAAAATCATTTTCACCTCCGTCACATATTGACCCAAATCTGGCTCTAAATTAAATCCTTCTACTGGTGTGGGCAAACCTTTCTGCTTGCCCAATCTGACGATGATTGCGTTCTCTTCTGGCAACACTAATACTCTCTGACCTAAATGACCAAGCATTGCATAAAACGGAATCGGACTGTCCATATCCGTCCACACTGAATGTCCATAAACTTGCGCCTGCCCTTCTGCAAATGCACCCACGTTTGGCGTAATCATAAAATCAACATGCGCTTTGCTAAGCAGTTGCTCACCTTGCCACTCGCCACCATTTAATAATAACTGCCCAAATTTAGCAAAATCCAGCGCACTGGCGTTTAGACAGCAATATACTTTTTCGATGCTCTCTGAGCCATCAAGCGACCAATAGGCGTCGCCTTGCATCCCTAAAGGTTGCCAAAACCTCTCTTCCAAATAGCTAGAAAGTGTATAGCCATGAGGTTCTAATGCACGTGATAGAGCAATACCGAGCATTTGCGTGTCACCCGATGAGTATTCAAACTGACCGCCACACGCCTCTACGAAATCTCGATTGACCATTTGCTTGACTAAGTCATGACCATAGTAGGATTCTGCGGTGGGGTTAATTGGAAAGTAGTAATCCTCCGTCCAATCATAGCCTGAGGTCATCGCTGATAAATCCGCGAGGGTACAGTTTTGCGCATATTGATTGTCCGCATATTCAGGCAACCACTTGGTAATCGGCTCATCAATACTGCCGATGTAACCGTCTTCTACCGCTTTGAGATAGAGCATAGTCGTGACGGTTTTTGCCATCGAAAAGCTGTTGGTGTGCGAATCGCTGCCATAACCTTGCCAGTAGTTTTCGTACAGTAGCTTGCCGTCTTTGATAATAGCAAAGGCCACCGTTTGGTCTGTATCTAAAGCATTCTTCAACGTTGTGGTGAGTTTGACTTGCTCAAAATTGGAATCTTTTTCCCATTCGATAGCGTCTTTTGCACGGATAGTCCGATTATCAAAATCGATATAATCATCAATATTGGCAGTGGCTTCACCTTTAAGGTAAGTAAGCTGTAAACCGCGAAAGATATAAGCATTACCAGTCACTACTAAGCCCAAGCTGATAATAATGAGTAGCGCTAAAATAGGCAAAACGATCCATTTAAACATGGTTTTTAACACAACCATTATAAAATCCTTTTTTATGGCGTGAGTAATGAATACGATTGAGTGTCGCTGATAGGGTTTAATTTAGCATGGATAGGGAGGCTTGGGAGGGGGTTTTTTGAATAGTGAGTTTAGATTGTAGGCTGGGCTTTTAGTCCAGCGAATTAATGAGTTAAATATGAAAACTAAAACTATGTTTAGCTATACTAAATTAAGATAAGTTGATGACTAAAAATTTTTATATTTTGTAGTTAGATAGAGCTTAGCGAATTAGGAGTTGAGAAACGAAATGATATTTCCGAATGATATAGATATTTTGAAAGAGAAGATTCAAAAAATACTTAATCCTATTAATTGTGCTGTTAAAAAACGCACTAAAGCTGACAAGGACTTTCTTTTCAAAGCTGTTCGAGCAGACGCGGGGGAAAACCTACCTCCTTATTACTTAATATATTTTCTTTTTGTTGACTTACTTGGTTTCAAAAACTTAGGTCGATTTGAAAAAGTTGCTTGGTCGATTCCAATTGATTATAACGGAGCCGCTTATCTTTTAGAACATAGGAAGCTAGGGATGGGACTTTTTATAGCAGACAAGGAAAATCAAGAAAACGAATGCCAGGAGATTGTGAAGAAAATAAATGACGCTGTGAAAGCCGCAAAACCATATTTTGATTGGGTCGCAAATGAAGCTGCAAAACAATCTAATTTAAATGTTTTAAACCTTAGTCTAAGATTATATAGTCGGTACATCTTTTTTCTTGAAGAATATAAGAAAAAAACTCAAGAGGATGTATCTCATAAAGATGCAGAAGAAACACTAGATATTGGACAATTTTTAAGCATTTATGCAGAATCTAAGGAACTTAAAAAAGAAACAGAATGGTTAGCACTATCAGTAATTGATGCATTTTATAGTTTTACTGAACATATATTCATTCATGCTGCAATAATAAAGGGTGCTTTGTTGACAGGAGAAGATGTAGGGCGGCTTGCTCAAGATGACTGGGCAACTAAATTTAAAACATGTCTTGATGTCCAAGATAAATTGGTTAGACCACATTACGATAAGTTAGCTTTGATCAAAAAACAAATAAGAAACTATATGGCTCATGGAGCGTTTGGTAAAAATGGCGAAGCTTTTCAGATTCACTCTAAAGTAGGTGCTGTTCCGTTACTTATGACTAACCAGAAAAGTGGTTCACGATTTTCTATCCAACCTGATACCGAATTTGAGGAAAAGGAAGCACTCAAAGCGATAGAAGATTTTATACATTTCTATTGGGATTCAGACGACTTTTTAGAAATTATTTATATAAGAAGTGCTTTGCCAAGTATCCTTACTTTCACCAATGACTCCACTTATGAAGATGCTCTGAAATCACTTAACAATATGGAAAGTCTAATTGAGCACTTAAATACAGTCAGTGATAATAGTGCAAATATGGATTGGTAGATATTACTTAATAGACTTTTTATTTTCAAGATTACTCAAGCTTGGACTGGAAGCTAGAATCTTTTACTAAAGATTTATAAATTCTTCTATATTAAAATACTGGCTTAAAAACTACTTGATAGCAAAGTTTTAGACACAAAAAAGCAGCAAGATAATCTACCTTGCTGCTCTCATAACTTCTAACTTAAACCTTAAATACTCGCCGCAACCTCAGCACCATCACGAATGGCGCGTTTGGCATCCAATTCAGCGGCCAGTTTGGCACCACCGATAAGATGGTATTGCGCGTCCGGTGCATCACCGACATTTGGCATCAGCTCAACCACAGACTCTTGACCGGCACAGACCACGACGCTATCGACACGGAGCAACTGAGTTTGACCTTGGTTATTGGTAATCCAAACACCTTCATTGGTGATCTTATCGTACTGCGCACCCGTTACTTGGATGACACCATGCGATTTGATATGAGCACGATGTACCCAGCCCGACGTTTTATTCAGACCACTACCCAAGCGACCTTTGGTACGCTGCATCAGATAGACTTGGCGAATAGGCTTGATGGCTTCAGGCTTAATCAGACCACCCTCAGTTTGGTAATCGGTATCAGAAGTCACGCCCCACTCTTCACGCCACTCGCTAACTGACTGCGCTTTTGGACGATAACTTGGGTCTTTTAACAGCTCAGGGCCTAACTCATCAAGCGGCTGACCATGCTTAGCTGTGAGATATTCACTAACATCGAAACCAATACCACCAGCACCGATGACGGCGACGGTATCACCAACTGATTTTTCACCAGAGAGCAATTCAGCATAGCTCATCACTTGTGGCAAATCAGCTCCTTCGAGCTTACCTGCGAGACTTCTAGGCACCACACCAGTAGCAACGATGACATGATGGAATTTGGCTTTTTCTAGCATGGCTTTATCGACTTTGGTATTGAGTTTAATCTCAACGCCTAAGTGCTCAAGCTCATTGATATAGTAGCGAATGGTTTCAAAGAACTCTTCTTTACCCGGGATAACTTTGGCGTAGTTAAACTGCCCGCCCAAGATATCTTTTGCTTCAAATAGCGTGACCTTATGACCACGTAGCGCGGCGACGTGAGCGGCTGACATGCCAGCGACACCGCCACCAATGACTGCGACCTTTTTAGGTTTTTTGGTTTTCTTATAAACCAATTCAGTCTCGTAGCAGGCTTGGGGATTGACCAGACAAGTTGAGCGTTTATTGGCAAAAGTATGATCGAGGCAAGCTTGGTTACAGGCGATACAGGTATTGATGCGATCGGCTTGACCATTTTTGGCTTTATCAACCCAATGGGCATCGGCTAAGAATGGACGCGCCATTTGAATCATATCCGCCTGACCACTAGCGACAATCTCTTCAGCGGTTTCTGGCATATTGATACGGTTAGCCGCCATCATCGGAATGTTAATATGCTTTTTAATTTCAGCGGTAAAATCAACAAACGCCGCACGCGGTACACTAGTGACAATCGTCGGAATGCGAGCTTCATGCCAGCCGATGCCCGTATTCATGATGGTCACGCCCGCCTCTTCTAACGCTTTGGCAACAGTGATGACTTCGTCCATGACGTTACCGTCTTTGACCAAGTCAATCACTGATAAGCGAAATAGAATAATAAAGTCTTCACCGGCAGCTTCTCGCACCGCTTTGACCACATCAACCGCAAACTTCATACGATTTTGAATGTCACCGCCATACTCGTCCGTCCGTTTATTGACATGGCGCGATAAAAACTGATTCAGCAAATACCCTTCTGAGCCCATGATTTCGACACCATCATAACCCGCCTGCTTAGCAAGCTTTGCGCAACGGGCATAATCTTTTACCGTTTGCTCGATATTTTTAATGCTCATCTTACGCGGTTTAAATGGCGAGATTGGTGATTTTATCGGACTTGATGACACCACAAACGGTTGATAACCGTAGCGTCCACTGTGCAAAATTTGCATGATGATTTTGCTGTCATACTTATGTGCTGCACGAGTGACACGCTGATGATTAATCACATCAGCTTTGGTGTTCATCGTGCCACCAACAGGCGACAACCAACCTTCACGATTCGGCGCAATACCACCGGTGATCATCATCGCCACGCCGCCTTTGGCACGCTCTGCGAAATATGCTGCCAGTTTACCGTAATTATAAAAACGGTCTTCGAGACCTGTATGCATCGACCCCATCACTAAGCGATTTTTTAGCGTGGTAAAGCCCAAGTCTAACGGCTCAAATAAATGTGGATAGTGCTCATTGGTGCTAGCGGTCTCAATAGAATTGGCAGTGCGGCTGGCGGTCATATCATTTTCCTTATGAATGGTTTGTTGATCTAAACACAGTTTACAGTTTTACATGACTGGTATCGTAACACACCGCTATTATTATCAGCTACGCAGACGAGCGACTGATGAGTGAGCACTATATCGACAACCCTCTTTAATCGTGCAATTTTATGGTATTTGGTTAAGTAAAAACCACAAAATCAGCCTAACTTTGCCACGCCTTTGGCTATAATAAAGGCTGCTTATTAATAGCCACTACCAGTTCCACACTTGAATGTTCAACAGACCCTAATTATCAATAGAAAAACCCTGAGCTATAAAAACAGCCAAACTCAAAGTACGATAAAGGACTATCTCCATGACTGACTTTCACACAGGTCTCGGCAAAACCCCTGCCAATTATCAACCGCTGACTCCCATCGATTTTATCATTCGCAGTGCACAAGTTTATCCTGACAAAACTGCAATTATCTATGATGATCTAGAGCACAATGACCTCTCGCAGACTTGGCAACAGACCTACGATCGTTGCAGGCAGTTGTCGGATGGCTTACGTAAACTGGGTATTGATAAAAATGACACCGTCGCGGTCATGATGCCTAACACCCCAGCGATGGTCGAATGTGCCTTTGGCGTGCCCATGTCAAGCGGTGTACTTTGTACCTTAAACACCCGTCTCGATATCAATGCGCTTACCTTTTGCTTGCAGCACTCAGAAGCCAAAGTGTTGATTTTAGACAGTGAGTTTGCTGATTATGCTGAGATTATCGATGAGACTTTTCCTAACTTAATCGTCATTCATGCGACAGACAACGCTATCGATGTCGAGCGCTTTGGAAAAATGAGCTATGAAGCATTGATTGCCAGCTCAGACAGCTTAGATAACTGGGAAAAGCCAGCAGATGAATGGGATGCAATTGCGCTGAACTATACGTCTGGCACCACGGGCAAGCCCAAAGGCGTGGTCTATCATCATCGCGGTGCGACCCTCAATGCGGTCTCTAATATTTTAGATTGGGACATGCCAAAGCACCCAATGTATCTGTGGACGCTGCCATTATTTCATTGCAATGGCTGGTGCTTTCCGTGGACGATCGCTGAGCGCGCTGGGGTCAATGTCTGCTTGCGGAACATTGATGCTGATTTGATATTGCAGTTGATTGCCAAGCATCAAGTCAGCCATTATTGTTCAGCGCCTGTGGTACACAATATGATTGCGGGCGGCAAACCTGAGTATAAAGAAGCCATCACTCATACGGTCAAAGGCTGGGTCGCTGGTGCGCCGCCATCTGAGACCATGCTCGCAGCCATGGAAGCGATGGGCTTTCACATCTCTCACGTTTATGGTCTCACTGAAGTTTATGGGCCCGTCACCGTCTGTGCAGAACAAGAAGAATGGGATTCGCTTGATGTCGCTGGCCGCGCGCAGAAAAAATCACGTCAAGGGGTGACGTCACATTTGATGACAGGATTTGACGTGTTCAAACAAGGCACGACTGAACCCGTTGCCGCTGATGGTGAGGAAATGGGCGAGTTGGCACTGCGCGGTAACATGGTCATGAAAGGCTATCTAAAAAGCCGTAAAGCGACCGAAGAAGCCTTTGCTGATAGCTGGTTCCGTACGGGTGATTTGGGCGTCAAATATCCTGATGGCTATATCAAAATCATGGATCGACTCAAAGACATCATCATCTCAGGCGGTGAGAACATCTCTAGCATCGAAGTCGAGAACGTCTTATATAAAATGCCTGAAATCCAAAGCTGTGCTGTCGTCGCCGCGCCACATGATAAATGGGGTGAAGTCCCTGTCGCTTTTATCGAAATTCATGAAGGTAGCACCTTGCAGCGCGACACAGTCACAGAACATTGCAAACAGCATTTAGCCCGCTTTAAAGTGCCCAAGTATATTGTGTTTGCCGAAATTCCAAAGACCAGTACGGGTAAAGTACAGAAATTTGAGCTGCGCCAAGCCGCCAAATCATTGGCACATGAAACGCCTAAAGTCACGGCAAGCGCCAAGTAGGGTTTTTCAACATTTAATGATTATTAAATAGCCATTAAATAAAAAGGGTCAGTCTAAATTTATTAGACTGACCCTTTTTATACATCCTGTCATGAGTAGAGCGACTATTTCTTATAATGCTTCAAAAAGCTATCAACCAAGCTCATGTTAATTAAGTTTAGGTTCAAGCCATTGATAAATTAGCATGCCTACTATCATCGCTGGGATAAAAACATACGCTTGCCATTGTCCCGTCCCAAGCAGCACGATACCTGGTCCTGGGCAAATACCAACCAGACCCCAACCGATACCAAACAGCATTGCGCCGATAAGCAGTTTTTTATTAATGACGGTTTTGTTTGGCATCTCAATCAATGTGCCAATCCAGCTGGTCTGTTGGCGCTTAGCCAATTGCACGCCGACCATCGCTACTGCAAGACCACCACCCATCACCAGTGCGAGTGAAATATCCCACGCACCAAAGACGTCCAAAAATCCCTGCACTTTAACAGGCTCGGTCATACCAGATATCAATAACCCAAAGCCAAATAATAATCCAGCCAGTAATCCAATTATATTTTTTAGCATGGTTGTGTCTCGCTATTCTCTTCTATTTATAGTATCAAGCACTGTCAGCGTAACGTTCTGTCTATGCCGCTGTTTAAATCAAGCCCAAGCCATGCCGACCAATATAGACGGTCACAATACCAAACAACATAAAGGTCACCGTCGCTGCCATAGAACGTGGTGACAGCCGCGCATTACCGCAGATACCATGACCACTCGTGCAGCCAGAACCCAAGCGCGTGCCGAAACCAACCAGTAATCCCGCCCCAATTAATAATGGCAAAGAAGTACTCATCTCTATATCAGGTAACGGTTTTCCCAGACCATATAGTATTGGCGAGACAACCATGCCAACTATGAACAATACCTGCCACATCTCTACCTGCTTGGGTTTAAGCAGATTTGAGAAAATACCACTGACACCAGCGATACGCCCAATACCTAATAGCAGAATAACTGTCGCTACACCCAGTATCAGACCACCCACTAAGGAGATAGGCGTAAATGCTTGCCAGTCTATTTGTATATTCATAATATTTACCTAGCTTGCTTGTTTTCTTAGTTGCTTAGTTGCTTAATTCATCGATAAGAGAACAACTCATATGACAACTTTCGATTTATTAAAAAACATTATATTATAAAATATAATAAAAAGGTAAAAAAATACTGAACCTATTGTTATAAAGGCTCAGTATTTTTAAGTTAAACAGATTCCATTTTGAGTAGCAAGGAAAGCGAGCATCAGTGCTACTTCAAATAGATAAAGCAAGTTTGGCACAGCCAATCATGTTTCTGCGACAGCTGCTATTTCGCCAATACTTTATCAAGCGCGGTTTCAAAACGCGTTACCGCACCATCAATATCCGTCAATTTATCTAGACCAAACAGACCCAAACGGAAGGTTTTAAAGTTTTCTGGCTCACCAACTTTTAATGGTACGCCAGCGGCGATTTGCAAGCCCGCTTCAGCAAAAGCGCTACCTTTATGCATGTCATCACGCTCAGTATAAGCCACGACCACACCTGGTGCTTTAAAGCCTTCAGCTGCAACACTTTCGACACCTTTGTCTTCCATGACCTTACGGACACGGTTGCCAAGCTCCCACTGTGCGTCAGACAGTTTAGCAAAGCCCACTTCTTTGGCCTCATTAATAGTATCGCGGAACTGACGCAGGCCATCGGTTGGCATGGTCGCATGATAAGCATGACCGCCATTTTCGTAGGCGCGCATGATGTTTAACCATTGCTTAAGATCGAGGCTAAAGCTATCAGATTCTGTATCATCGACTTTTTTGACGGCTGCATCACTTAGCATCACCAAGCCAGCACAAGGAGTACTGCTCCAGCCTTTTTGTGGCGCGCTGATAAGCACGTCAATGCCTAAGGCTTTCATATCCAACCAAACACAACCTGAGGCGATGCAATCGATGACCAATAAGCCACCTACGCTATGGACGGCTTCGCCCAATGCTTTAATATAGTCATCTGGTAGAATAATACCAGCTGAAGTTTCGACATGCGGGGCAAAAACGATGGCTGGTTTTTGCTCTTTGATTTTTGCCACAGCGACATCGATATCGACTGGTGCAAACGGCTTTGGCGCATCAGTATTTTCTGTACGATCAGCGGTCAATACCGTCGATGACTTGGCAATGTTGCCTTTTTCTAGGATTTGCGTCCAGCGGTAGCTAAACCAACCGTTTCGGATAATCAGACAATCTTCATCCTTTGCCAATTGACGCGCGACAGCTTCCATCCCATAAGTGCCAGAACCCGGCACAATAGCAACGGCATCAGCGTTATAGACTGACTTTAGCTCGCTAGATAAGTCGTTCATTACTTGCTGAAAGACTTTAGACATATGGTTGAGAGCGCGATCAGTGTAAACCACTGAATATTCTAATAGGCCATTTGGATCAATATCTTGACGTAATGCAGTCATGGAACGCTCCTAGTGTATGGTTAGATAATTTGATGGCGCTTAAATCTCAGTACAGCCATATCCAAATATGGATACAGCCTAGGTACTAATATCGGATAAGAAACCAGAAAACGACGTAAGGCTGACAATATTGTACTTTAGCCTAGAGCGTGTCCTCAATCTGAACGGAAGCGACTAAATGGGCTAAAAATGACTATTGATAAAGCCTATAAACGCTAAGCCAATATATTCATAGCCACACGCTTAACGAACACCAGTACGGTATCTTAATCCAAACCATTTATTTAATGAGAGCTTGATATTAGCACCGATACCGAGGGTTGACAACGATACGCCTAGGCAATGATATGACTTGCACTGTTGACTGTTTATTGGTAAATGCGGCGCTGATCAGCATCAATGTCCACGATTGGCATCTTTTAGTCCTGAGACGACAAAGTCTAACAATTCACTGTCCCCTTCGCGTGCCGCTTTACGCATCAGCTTGGATGGTGCATGGGTCAAAGTTTGGGTTAAACGTCTCGACAGCTCGGCTATGATATCTTCAGGGCTCGCACCCTCAGCGTTAAGCTTAGCAATAGACTCATTCAGCAGCTTATCTACTTGGTCATTAGTACGCTCACGATACTGCTGAATATCTTTGCCGACTTGGCGCACTTGAAAGCGTCGATCCATTTCGACGACCAATTGGCTAACGAGTAGCTCAGCGTCTACTGCTGCTTGACGACGCTGTTCAATATTACCTGCGATCACATGTTGCAAGTCGTCGACAGAATATAAATACACGTCATCTATGCGGCTCACGGTCGAATCGATATCACGTGGCACCGCCAAATCTATCATCAGCATTGGCTGATAACGACGACGTTTCAGTGCCTGTAATGTCATGGTCTTATCAATCAATAAATCCATACTACCGCTACAGCTACTGACAATATCGGCTTCTGCCAGCACTTGCGGCAACGCTTGCAAAGTTCTGACTTCCACCTGCCGTCCAGGTTTGCGCAGCTCGGCCGCTAGAGCCTCAGCACGCTCAGGGTTGCGGTTACAAATAATCACCCGCCCTACCCCAAGCCCCGCAATATGAGTGGCAACCAAACGATTCATCTCACCAGCGGCAACCACCAACAAAGTACGATTGGGCAAGTCATCAAAAATTTGCGTGACCAATTTAGCCGCAGCAAAGCTGAGCGATACGGCTTGAGCGCCAACCTTGGTTTCATTACGTACCCGTTTGGCAGCAGCGAATACCTGATCGACGATCCAACCTAGCTGATTGCTTAATACTTTTTGTTCTTGCGCCATATGTACGGAGCGCTTGATTTGACCCAGTATCTGCGGCTCACCCAATATCATAGAGTCCAGCCCAGCAGCAACCCTCAACCAATGAGTCAAGGCGTGAGTATCACGGTGCACATATAGATAGGGGTCAATCTCGGTGAGCGACAGTTGCTTAAAATCAGCCAGCCAAGTTTTAATCTTCACGATATGGGCGCTGATGGCCGCTGATGAGATATTGGTGCTGAGCGCAGTATTACTAGTATTACTGCTAAAAGATGGCGATGTAACGTCATTGACCGTGGGCGACGCTACTGCTTGCTGAGACAAAGTCTGCGGAACGAGGGCATAAATCTCAGTACGGTTGCACGTAGAGACAATCACGCTACCATCGGTAAAGGCCTCTAACTGCTCAAGGGCGATAGCCACATCCTCACCCACAAGCGCCAAGCGCTCTCGTAGAGCGACTGGTGCGGTTTTGTGATTGACCCCAATGACCACTAATCTCATTATTGATAGACCATAAATATAACGCTCACTTGCCAGCCAAGCGTGCTCGCCGTTTGCCAAAGGCAGTTTTTATAAAAAAGCAGTTTTTATAAATTAGAAAAAAAAGCAGTGTTTAGCAAACAGCGCTTAAAGGAAAACCTAAAACCGCTTATTATATCATTATTGCTGGCTTTATTTTACACTCGACCACCTGTGGTGACTATTTGCTTGTATCTGGGCGCATGAGTAACAAATCAACTACCTGATAGATTTTTTGGACGAATAATTGAGTAACACGGGCGCTATTGTTTATCACCTCAATCTCCTTTTATAATGTCGATCATGGGTACTGACTACCGATGTCTATTTTAAAATCATCAGGATAAAATTGCCTTATTAATGGGTAAACAATAGGTGTACACTGCTATTTATGATTTTTTTTGAGTCATCATTTCGATCACAACTTGTGCATAACGATCAATCTAGCCTTCGCGCTTTATTACACGTCATTATTGAACGTCTATGCCAACGTTATAAGCTAACACTATCGTTGGCCATTTGTTTGTGCCTAGCCTCACCCACTCAGGCCAATCCGCTCGACCCATCAGACATTCATAATGCCACTAATAATCAATCCTCATTAAGCCAGCCTTCAGTCGCAATGATGAATACAGATGCGACTAATCGTAATACATTTTCCAATGAACCAACACAGAACGAGTCAGCAACGACAATAACAAGTGTGGCAAATGTAAATAGCTTACCACCGACGATTGCCGCACAACCGACGCTGACCGAGCCAAGCTTGTATGCGCTTTTGGATGCAGAGTTTTCCGCTGATCGCAATGACACACGCCGGGCGGTGATGATTTATAAGCAGCAATCTTTTAAAGAAGATGCGACGGCAGTGTTTGAGAGAGCGCTTAGCTTATCTTTGCGTAATGAGAGTGTTGAAGATTCATTACAATTTGCCAAAACGTGGCAAGATCAAAATCCCGATCATGTCCCCGCATGGTTTTATGTGGCACATTTGGCCTTGCGCGCGCACGACTATCTGTTGGCAGGTGAAACCTTAAATCGTATCTTGCGTTATGACCCTCGGGCAGACTTAAGCGAAATCCTCATCGGCATTTATCCCAATACCGATAATGACAAACGAGAATTACTCGCCGCCCTACAACCCCTTGATAGTGAACAAAATGCCTCGCTATCGGTGTTGAAAGCAGGCTTGCTATACCAATTTAACGAACCTGAAATTGCCATCGTCCATATCAATCGCGCGCTAGAGCGTCAGCCTGACTATATGCCTTTTATCACCTTAAAAGCAGATATATTGCGCAAAATAGAAAAGCCTGAAATGGTGATTAATTATGTTAGCCAATCACGTCTGCGTAATCCTGATAGCAAAAGCTTGTACCTATATGAGATTCGTTACTTACTGGATTTGAAACAAAGCGAGCAAGCGTGGCAGCTATTACTAGAGGCGCACAATCGCTTTGCTGATGATGCTGAGATTACCTTATTGGCCGCACTGGTCAGCTTGGACATCGAAGAGTACCCTAGTGCTGATCGCCTACTCAATATGCTTGCCAAGAGTCCTGCTTACCTTGACCAAGCCTATTATTACCTCGGTATCAGTGCCGAGCGCCAGCAACGCTTTGATCAAGCGAAATACTATCTCAATGGTGTCATGCAAGAAGACTTGGTGCTAGAAGCACGCAAAAAAGTCGTCGCTTTTGAGTTGATTAATGACGACGTGGATGCAGCCATCGCTACCTTAGAAAAACTACGCAAAGAATTTAACGTCTTTGCGCCTGACACTTATGTGCTACAAGCCGATATTTTATGGCAACAGAATGAGCCAGAGGAAGCGCTGCGGTTGTTGACGCGGGCAGCGCGCAAGTATCCTAATAGTGAGATGTTACTGTTTGCCCGCGCTCAGCTGTTAGATGATAAAGCCGACTACGTGGTCAAACGCACCTTGCTCAATCACTTGCAAGCGCTCGATCCTAGCAATCTCTCTTATCAGCTCAGTTACGCCCAATTATTGCTCTCCAACGAGCGCAGCTCTGAGCAAGGGTTGGCGCTAGCGACAGCGATCATCCAAATTCGCTATGATGATCCACGTTACGATAACGAGCTACATCTGCAAGCATTGAATATCTTGGCAGGCAATGCCTTGGCCAACGAAGACTACCGCCAAGTGATCAATTACCTGCAAACCCCTTACGATGTCTTACCCACTCTACGCTCAGGGACGCTATTGCTGCGTGCTTATCAAGGCCTAGGGGATAATGACAAAGTCGACGCCTTGCTCGCCGATCTACAGCAGCGCTTTTCATTTGGGCAGCATAATGTTAATGACCGCATACAACTGTATTAATGACAGCTGGGGTCATTTTTAAGCAATATTTTGTATAACAAATAAGCCATAACCATTGCGCAAACTATCAAAACACAAGTTATCAAAACACAGGTTATCAAAACACAGGTTATCAAAGCTACAAGGCTCTTATAAGAAGCTAACAGCGACGTATAAATGGGTAACAAATTCAGCTTAAGCTATTATCTTTGTTAATTTTGAGGAAGCATCATGTCAGTATCACAAACAATCCCTTTTCCAGCCAAAAAACTAAGTCTAATGACGGCTTTGACAGCAGCCATTTTGGTGACGACTGGTTGTCAATCATTAAAAACCACCAGCGGCACAAACCAAGCTAGTACCACCGTACAGGGACAAAGTGGCCAGCAGCCACAAAAGCTTGAGAGCTTCAATATCACTGGCAAAATTGGCGTTACGACACCTGCTAATGATACTAACGGTGCTCAAGGCGGCAGTGGCTTTTACGCATGGGGACAACAAAACGACCGCTTTGCGATTGAGTTGATTGGTGCACTCGGGATTGGTAAAACCAACATTGAATACAATGGTCAAACAGCAATGCTAGTCAGCGAAAAAACTGGCACATTGACCGCTGACGATCCTGAAACCTTGCTCAAAAAAGCCACTGGCTGGCAAGCACCGATCTCGCAAATGCCGTATTGGGTATCTGGTCGCCCAGCGCCTTCCGACACCGCCCCTACCCTTGACAATCAAAATCGTTTGATTAGCTCAGTTAATGGTGAGTGGAATGCCAGCTTTACCTATAAAGGCAACGATAAGCTGCCTAGTAAAATCAGCGCTGCACAATCACAAGGCAATAAAGTCGTCATGACGATTGATCATCAAAATCGTTAAAGCATTGAAATATTGAGACATTTAAACGTTGAAATGTTGAAACATCCATAAATCAAATGGCGATGCAAAATAATATGAGCGCTAAAACGACCATAACTCGCTTGTCCCCAGCAAAAATCAATCTGTTTTTGCACATTACTGGTAAGCGTACTGATGGCTATCATGACTTGCAAACCGTTTTTCGCCTGCTCGATTGGGGCGATTATTTGCACTTTTCAGTCACAGATGATGCCGTCATTTCTACGGCTGATAATCGGTTAGATGCCAATAAGCTGTGTCATCAGCTGCTAACCTTAACTGGCGCAGACGCAATAACTGCCAGTATAGATGACAATTTGATTTTTAAAGCCGCAAACGCATTGCTAACGTTTGCCATACAATCATCCAGATTACCTAAGCAATTAGCACAAGTGCATGTCACTTTAGACAAGCACTTACCGATGGGTGCAGGCTTGGGCGGTGGTTCTTCCAATGCCGCGACGACGCTACTAACATTAAATGAGATTTGGCAGCTTAATTTAACGTGTGATGCGCTGATAAAAATCGGTGCTAAAGTGGGTGCCGACGTACCCATATTTATCTTTGGGCAAGATGCGATTGCGATGGGCATTGGCGAGGAGCTGACAGCGATTGATTTGCCTGTGCAGCAGTATTTAGTGCTAACGCCAAACGCGCATGTGAATACCGCCAAACTGTTCGCCCATCCTAAATTACAGCGCGATATTACGCCACTATCAATTGAGATGATTAAGAGTCAGTCTAATGACTATGTGCAAACCCTCATTGCTCCTTACCATAATGTCTTTACGCCAGTGGTAACCATCCTCGCCCCTGCTGTCGATGAAGCGCTTCAGTATTTGCAACGTTTAGAAGAGCAAGCACTAGGAACATCACGAATGACTGGCTCTGGTAGTGCGGTGTTTTTGCCGTTAGATGTGAATGTTGCTACTGATAAGGCACTTTTGGCGAAATGGATTGCGGATGCGCCTTGTGCGGGCTATATGGTGGGGAGTTTATAGCTAGTTATTTTTTACAATTCTGAGCTTGGTTTCGATAATACAACCAGCACATACCAACATATTCCAGCTAAGCCAAGATATAGCACTGATAAACCAAATTTATGAATAGCAAAGTGAATTATGCCAGCCAAAGCAGCACAAATGGCTACCATCAAAAATAGAATAATTCCAATTGCACCAGCGCAACCCGCTTCATTAGCGGCTAATTCTTGAGATTTCTTTAACGTTTGCTCTTCTTCAATAGACCTTTTAGGCGTGGCTTTTCTAAGCCGCTTATCGTGTTTGTAGAACCAGTAACTAGGAAAACCAAATAGTAGGAACGTTAAAAACCATTGGCGACGATCTGTACGCTGCTCTGCCCTAAAATAAGCAAGCTGATCTTCGTATCTGTATAGCTTTTTGCCATCAACACTGATTTCATATACGACATTACCAATCCATGTACTTGGCTGATAGAGAATATTCGCGGTTTGTCCAGAATAATCATAGGCTTGACTACAACTATCACGGTCATAATGTTTACAATGTAGCCTTGTATCCCTAATTAGTAATGATGATGACGTGTTCTTACCTACTCGACGGTTAAATGGCTCATCTGGAATAACCCCACTCACTTGTTCTAGCTTAGTTTTATCTTCAGCAATTTTTGTAAAAGATATACTTGAGTTAAAGAGAAATGTAATAATTATAATGAATGGTATGATACCGGTAATAACATTATACCCATTACTCGAAATAACAGGCTTAAGGTAGGTTCGCGCTACTAGAGCAGATAAAATCAAAAAGAAAAGCATATAGGCTGAAACCATAGAGTCAGCGATAAAAACGCCTATCAATGGAAATACTATCGCGTAAACTGAACTTGTATAAAAAAACTGCTTAGGCGTTGGTTTAACGAACCACTGTTTTATACCCAAGAAACTATCCCTTATTGGCTATTTATATAAATATATTTATTTGACTTCTATTGTAAGTAATTTAAAGAACTGTAGACATTAAGTATAAAGAATTTTATTACATTTTAAAAAACGCTGCTCTAGATAATCCTATCTAAGCTCACCCATACAATCCTACAATAAGATCTCATTAACGCGTCAATTATTATGGTCGATTTCTGCCACTCACCTATCAAAACCACCTCAACATCAACTCATTGTTAATAAACACCAGAAAAAGCCGCAAATGACTTGCAAAATCTGAAAATTTAATTATAATAGGTCGCCTCAATAGGGGTATAGCCAAGTTGGTAAGGCATCAGGTTTTGATCCTGACATCCGTTGGTTCGAGTCCAGCTACCCCTACCATTTTTTAGTACGAAGCGTTCGATAGACACTGATTATAATTGGTATTATAAATACTCACTTATTTTGATTGTCATTGACAACGTTATCCCAGTTTCGGTATAGTTCGCAATGGACACCGCTAGGGAAAAAATTGTTTTTTAGACGGTTTAATCGTTTATGAGATAATTAACAGGTGATGACATCATTCTAAGAATAACTAGTAGTTACTATTAGATATCGGATGTTCATAGCCTAGACATTACAGGGGTATAGCCAAGTTGGTAAGGCATCAGGTTTTGATCCTGACATCCGTTGGTTCGAGTCCAGCTACCCCTACCATTTTTTACTGTAATAGTAGTCTCCAATCATTTTCACCACTCTTTTCTGAATTTGAGCAGTTTGACACTGCTTAGCGGTCGCTGCTTGAGTCAATCAATAGGACTTCTGTCATGCCTTATTTGGCGATTTTTACGGGCAATGCCCACCCAGAATTAGCAAAAACCGTAGCCGATCACCTTCATATACCTCTTGGTAAAGCTGACATCACGCGTTTTTCTGATGGCGAAATTGCCGTGGAAATCAAAGAACACGTACGTGGTAAAGATGTGTTTATCATGCAGCCTACTTGTGCACCGACCAACGACAACTTGATGGAAATCATGATGATGGCTGACGCTTTGCGTCGCTCTAGTGCTGGCCGTATCACGGCTGTTATGCCCTACTTCGGTTATGCCCGCCAAGACCGTCGCCCTCGTTCAGCTCGTGTACCTATTTCGGCCAAAGTCGTCGCTGACATGCTAAACATCGTTAGTATCGATCGCGTTATGACCGTTGATTTGCATTCAGATCAGATTCAAGGCTTCTTTGATATTCCAGTTGACAACATCTACGGTACGCCTGTACTACTCAACGACCTCAAAAAACAAGATTATGACAACATCATGGTGGTTTCACCTGACGTTGGTGGTGTGGTACGTGCGCGTGCGATGGCCAAGCAATTGGGTGATACCGACATGGCGATTATTGATAAACGCCGTGCCCGTGCCAATGAATCACAAGTGATGCATATCATCGGTGATGTTCGTGACCGTGATTGCGTGATCGTTGATGATATGGTCGATACTGCAGGCACATTATGTAAAGCGGCTGAAGCATTAAAAGCAAACGGTGCACGTCGCGTCTTAGCTTACATTACTCACCCTGTTCTATCAGGTAATGCGCTGAAAAACATCAGCGAATCTGCGCTAGACGAAGTCGTCGTTACCGATACAATTCCGTTATCGGCTGAAGCTAAAGCATGTAGCAAAATTCGTCAGGTCAGTATTGCCCCAATGCTTGCTGAAAGCTTACGTCGTATTAATAACGAAGAATCTATTAGCGCAATGTTTGATGCCTAATTTTAAACCGTTATTGCAGTGATTTTGATAGTAAGCACTGTGACCACGTAGCCTTAATAGCAAAAAATAGAGCGTTAAGTATCATTACTTGGCGCTTTTTTTTAGGTAAGCCTTTTGTCTAGGTCTTTATTATCACAACAAAACCACGTATAATGCGCGCCTGTGCCGACCATTTGTCTTATCTAAAGTGGTCGATATTACCAAAAGTGCTGATCACGCTGATAAGTAATGGCTTTTATGCTCACCATAATGACTTTTATGATCATTATGGTGATAAAAACCCTTGCTATGAGCGAATGGTTTAAGAGGCTGGTTGTTAGTTATTATTAATCATTAGCCATCTTAGCTATCATCACGTCTTAGTGGATCGGTCGCAAATCCACTTTTTATGACCAGACACTTTTTCATTCTTTTTATAGGATTATATCCATGAGCATTAACCATTTTGAGCTAAACGCAGTTGATCGTTCTGCTGAACAACAAGGTAAAGGTGCGAGCCGCCGCCTACGTAAGCAGAATCTAGTTCCTGCTATTATTTATGGTGGCAACGAAGAGCCTACCTCTATCTCTATCAAAATCAATGAGTTGGTAAAATCGCTTGAATTTGAAGCGTTCTTCTCACACATTTTGACCATCAATGTTGACGGCGTAGAGCATCAAGCTGTTATCAAAGATTTGCAACGTCACCCAGCTAAAGGCTTCCCAATGCATGCTGACTTCCAGCGCATTGTGAAAGGTCAAAAAATCCACATGAATGTTCCTGTGCATTTCACTGGTCGTGAAGATGCGCCTGGTACTGCTGCTGCTGGTGTACTATCAACGCTAGTATCTGACATCGAAATCATCTGCCTACCATCACTACTTCCTGAGTATCTAGAAGTAGACGTATCTGGTATGGAAATCGGTGATTTGTTCCGTCTATCAGACATCAAACTTCCTGAAGGCGTTGTCATTCATGAGCTTGAGCTAGAAGACGGCCATGACCGTACTATCGTTAACATGCAGCCACCAACGGTTGAAGAAGTTGACGAAGATGCAGCTGACGTTGATGCAGCTGACGTACCAGCCACTGAGCAAGATGCTGACGGCGAAACTGAAGACAAGAAAGACGGCGAGTAATAAACCACCACTATGTAGCGACTTATCGTATGCTACGTAGAAAAGGTTTGTTTAGTTAGAAAAACAGCAGGTGATGAATATCTCCTGCTGTTTTTGTCCGTAAGGTTTGAAAATTAGGACAACTTTTATGTAGGCTAAATATTATAGAGTCGTCTTACTTTTCAAACCTTATCACTCATTTATTAAATTTAAGCAGGGTGTTTTTATGGCCATAAAACTTATTGTCGGTCTTGGTAATCCCGGTCAGCAGTATATGTTTACGCGTCATAATGCAGGATTTTGGTTCGTCCATCATTTAGCGCAGCAGTTTAATATCACGCTCGCCCCTGACAAAAAATTTCATGGAGTAACAGGACGCGGGCAAATTCATGGGCATGACGTACGTCTATTGATGCCGCTGACTTTTATGAATAAATCTGGTCAGTCGGTGGTACCCATGATCAATTTTTATGGCATCCACAATGATGAATTGTTGATCGCTCATGATGAGCTCGATATTCCCGCTGGTAGTATCAAGCTCAAAACCGATGGTGGTCATGGTGGTCATAATGGTCTGCGTGATATCACCCCGCATATCGGTAATGATTTTCATCGCCTACGTGTGGGTATCGGCCACCCTGGTCACAAATCTAAAGTCAGTGGGCATGTCCTTTCTAAAGCGTCTCCCGATGAGCAAATTGCCATTGATAGCGCATTGACTGCTGCCTTTGAGGCCTTGCCATTACTGCTAGGTGGTGATGTCGAAAAAGCACGTTCACAAATTAATGGCTTTAAATTACCCGAATAATATAGTGGTGCTATTATAATGGCCTTTTATTTTGGCAGTTCTGTCCCCATTAACCTTTTGATTTAGTTATTTAATATCAGTTACGCTAAGGAAGCAACCTATGCTACTTAATATGCTTAAATGCAAATTACACCGTGCTCGCGTTACCCATGCCGAGCTTCATTATGAAGGCTCATGTGGTATCGATGGTGATCTGTTAGATCTTGCTGGTCTACGTGAAAATGAATCTATCGATATCTATAATGTGACCAATGGCAAGCGCTTTCGCACCTACGCTATTCGTGCTGAAGCAGGCTCTGGTATTATCTCGCTAAATGGTGCTGCGGCGCATATGGCAGATTTGGGTGATATCGTCATCATTTGTGCTTATGCGCATTTTGATGAAGTTGAAGCCTCGACCTATCAGCCAAAACTGGTCTATTGTAATGAAGACAACACCGTAAAAGACACGGCAAATATCATTCCAGTACAAGTGGCTTAAGAAAATTACTTCAAATTTTGTTACATAAAGTATGGGTAAATACGTCATCATACAGTTGCTGTTGTTGTCAAAATCCCATTAAAATACTTGTACTTATATCGAAGCTGAATCCAGATTGTGATTCAGCTTTTTTTTATGCCATTTTTATATGATGTAAGCTTATTCAACACCCGATATCTATTTTTTATCCCTAACGAAGGAGTTATCTACATGTGGTTGGCAGTCATTGCAATTTTGATTGGTCTAGCAATTTTGGTTTGGAGCGCTGATGTTTTTATTGATGGAGCGACCGCTTTAGCCATTAAGTTACGCATGCCAAGTTTTTTGATTGGCGTGATCATATTGGGGGTAGGCACATCCGCACCTGAGATGGTCGTCTCCGTGTTGGCCGCACTAGAAGGCAGCCCTGAGCTGGCATTAGGTAATGCTTATGGCTCTAATATCATCAATATTGCTTTGGTATTGGGTGCAACCGTATTGATTAGCCCTATTATCATTCATAAAGGTGTCATAAAGCGCGATCTACCGATACTGGTAGTGATTACCGCATTGGCAGCATGGCAACTGCGTGACGGGCTGCTGAGCTTAACTGACGGGTTAGTATTATTAGGAATGCTAGTGCTCGTCTTAGGGATTCAAATCGTGCTGAGCTTACGCGAAGGCAAATCAAATGACGCCGATGCTATTACAGAAAGTTTGAGCGACACAGAGCACAATCATCCTAGCTTGATGCGTGGGTTAGGCAGTTTACTGATTGGCTTGTCAATGCTGGTGGCAAGCTCGCAAGCCATTGTCTGGGGTGCGGTAGAGTTGGCAACGTTTTGGGGCTTAAGCGAGCTAATTATCGGCTTGACCATCGTTGCGGTTGGTACATCGCTGCCTGAATTGGTCGCCAGCTTATCAGCAGCGCGTAAAGGCGAGCACGACATGGCGTTGGGCAATATCATTGGCTCTAATATCTTTAATACCTTAGGCGTCGTTGGTCTGGCCGCCCTCATCGCCCCTATCACTGCCAATCCGATTATCTTATCGCGTGATATTTTAGCGATGGGGTTGATCACTCTATTACTCGTGGTATTGTGTGTTTTTGCCTTTATGACCAAGCGTCCATTTGGTCGTATATCTGGCGCGACCTTAGTTATGTTTTTCGTCGGCTATACTTTATGGCTGATGCAGACAGCCAACATGTAACGCTTAAAGTGTGTTGACAGACTATGGCGATGATAATGCGGTTTATTTTCCTTGCTTGCGGTTTCTAATGACCCGCCATAGTCCTTCCTTCTCTGTTTTTGGCATTTTTAACGTGATGGTATTGGATAGCATATCTTGCACCGCGAGACCACGCGGGTTGAAGAAGCAAAAAGCATAATTAAAGATGAAGCCCAAAAAAGCACTGGTTAATAAGATAGCCCGCGAGCCATCGATGACACTACCAATGATGCCAAATATGAGTGGCATGATAAAGGCGGCTAAAATGCGCTTAAAGGACTGACCCCACGTCAGTAAATGACCGCTATTATTGACCGTTTTTAAGCGCCACGTCTGCATACCTAACGTCTGCCCACCGCGACGCCAAAATATCCCGTAGAACCCCACCAGCGTCAGTATAAAAGACGGCGTCATAATAAAGTTTTGATACCATGTCGGCAGCGACTGCGCTTGTGAGGACTCGCTACCCGTCTCCATAGTCATAAGTGTGCCAATCACCGTCAGCAAAGTCCCTACCAAAAATAACAACGCTAAAATCAACATCCCATCATAAAGGATCGCTGCCATACGAGTGCTAGGTTTGGCAATCGTTGGTTCTTCAATTTCAGGGGCGCGAGGCATGGAGGTTTTTGGTGGCAATTTGGCTTTATTAGCCGCTTTTGACGACGATTTTGACATGATACAAGCCCATAGCAAGCGAAAAATAGAGCGCTCATTGTACCGTAATTCAGGCGCTTATCGTATATTATGATGAGAGAAGACGTCAGATGCAAAAGACTGTTTATTCAAATTTAGAGGGAGGATGACAAGTAGGACATGGCTTTATAATATAAATAGTGGCTTTATGAATAGTAGTTTTATAAAAACTGTAGACATAAAAAAACCGCCAAATTGTCATAAGACAGGCGATTATTTTAATGTTTCTTTAACTGGGTTAAAGAATTGATAATGCAAATGGTGCGCTTGGAGAGATTCGAACTCCCGACCCCTTAGTTCGTAGCCAAGTGCTCTATCCAACTGAGCTACAAGCGCGTACTTTGCACATCATTCACTACGCAGTAAATAACTTTGTAGTAAATTAGGTTGGTCATTATATAGATAATATCGCTTGTGTCAACATCTTTATTCATTAAAATCAAATTGCTTTTTAAATGATAAAAAATAAACCACTACTTTTTGCGATACTACTCTAAAAACAACACTATAAATGGAGGTGAAGGAGGGATTCGAACCCTCGATACGCGCAAACGTATGGTTCCTTAGCAGGGAACTGGTTTCAGCCACTCACCCACTTCACCAAACGATGTAAGACTTTTTAAGTTCTAAAAAATAGTATTATTGCTGATAATACGTCTTATCCCGTGGGCGAGTATTATAGCAAAGCCAAAACGAATTGCAAGCGTTGTCTACAGATTTAATGCGATTTTTATCATATTTATTTGTTTACATCGCCTTATACCCTCTTGAACGACCAAATTACCAGAATAATCAGTAAAAACGAGGTTTAGAGCAGTCGGCCTGATCTGATACCATTCACAAAAATTAGAGTAGCAAGGAAAACGAGTGTAAGTGCTACGCATTGTAGACTAAACAAGTTTGACACAGCTAATCGTACTTTTTGGGTTTGGTATGCGTTGTTATTGGTTGGTGGATTGACCGTCTATACACAATCTCTAACCTGCTATGGCTTTTTTAGTAGTGGGTGTCTATAGTATTTGTTACTCATTTTAGATTATGTCAAAGGAAGTATTATGCGACCAGTAGTACTGTGTTTTTCAGGATTGGATCCCTCAGGCGGTGCTGGATTACAAGCAGACATCGAAGCCATTGGTCAAGCAGGTGGTCATGCTGCCATTGCTTGTACGGCCATTACCATACAAAGCTCGCAGCAAGTTTTCGGTTTTGAAGCTTGTAGCGCTGAATTAGTCAGAAATCAAGCTATGGCAGTGCTCGATGATTTGCCAGTAAAGGTGATCAAATCGGGCATGCTCGGCACTACTGATAATATAAAAATGATGACTAGATTATTCGCTAATAAAGTTATCAAGAAACACACCTCTTTTGTACTGGATCCAGTATTGGTTGCCAATAGTGGTGGTAGCTTAGGTGACGAGCAGACGTTGGTCGCCGCTTTCAAGAAGCTGCTGCCCTATGCCACTCTGATTACCCCAAACACTCATGAACTGCGAGCCTTGAGTGGTGAGCAAGACTTGCATACAGCTGCGAAAAAACTGTGCGCACAAGGGTGTTATGCCGTATTGGTCAAAACCTCACACGATTTTGATAGCGGTGATATCGAGCAATATCTATATATACAAGGTGATATGGTGCATAAAAGCACTTTACCACGCCTAACAGGTGAATTTCATGGCTCTGGCTGCTCGCTGGCTAGCTTTATCGCTGGACGGTTGGCGATGGGAGACGTGCTTATCGATGCGGTCAAGGCAGCCGATAGCTGGATTACACAAACCCTGCGTGCGGCTGATGCTCCGCATCCTGATGATGACCAAGCCCAATTGATACCCAATCGTTTTATAGACTTTCAGAATAATCTATAAACGATAAATAAAAAAAGACGCTCTATATTAATAGAGCGTCTTTTTTAGCGAATCTTTTCTTAGCTTTCTGTCTTTACTTTACTAGCCCAACATCGGCATAAAGCTCGCTGCCAAACCACCAATGAGCATTTCGAGCAAAATAAAAGCAAAAAAGGCGACCATGGGTGACAAGTCAAGCATGCCTAAGTTTGGTGTGATACGGCGAAAGGGCGCTAAAATTGGCTCAGCCAAATTAATGATGATGCCAATAATAGGATGCTCAGATTTAGTAAACACGACAATCCAGCTCACAATAATAGAGCCGATGACCAAATAGCGACACATGCGTAAAAAGTCTAATATCAAGCTGATGGTACCCGTAAAAAATAGCGGGACAGGTGCGATGCCTTTATGGGTCAACGCGGCTTTACCAGAGATATCAATCAGGCGTATCAAAAACATCAGCACGATGGCGGCAATACTGATACGACCTTGCCCGACAGTTGGGAAAATACGCCCAAACACATCGACGATATGGGTCGCTTTGTAAGCCGGAGCAATCATCGGATTGCTGGCATCCATCCCTGCAAACTGCAGCATAAAACGGATGAAGACCAACATCATAGCGAAGGTGGTGACCAAATCAAAAATTTGAAATAACAGGTTGTTCATGAATTGCTACTCAATGGGCTTGTACGCTAATAACAACAAAATTAATAAAAGACGAATAATCGAGACCAGTATTAACCATTTATGATGACAGCCACTCTCAAAGTGACTGGTTTATCCGGTGGCTATTGGTATTATTTCATCTCTTCGCTAAGCGCTTGGCTACGGTCATAACAAGCTTGCATGGCTTCACCGATTTGACGACCAATCTCATTGGCTTGCATCGATTCTACTGCAGCCTGAGTCGTACCGTTCGGTGACGTGACTTTGCGGCGTAGCTCAGCAGGTGCATCATCACTATCCATCGCCATTTTTGCCGCGCCTAGCATGGTTTGCATGGCCAATGCTGAGGCTTGTTCTTTATCTAAACCTAAAGCAACTGCCCCATCGACCATCGATTCGATGATATAAAACATATATGCTGGCGCTGACCCTGACACGGCTGTGACTGCATGCATATGCTCTTCCTCATCAACCCACATGACCAGACCCGACGCTTCCATCACCGCGGTTGCTAACTGCTTTTGTTCCGCAGAGATATCATCCGTACCATACAGACCGGTCGCACCCATCTGAATCATAGCAGGTGTATTTGGCATCGCGCGCACGATGTTACTATAGCCACCTAGCATGCCTGACAAAATATCCGTCGATAAACCTGCCGCGACCGAAATTACCAATTGCTTGTCTAACACATCGGCAAAAGCGCTCACGACCGGTTTCATCACTTGCGGTTTTACTGCCAATACCACAATGTCAGCATCGATAATAGCAGCAGTTGCATCTACAGTGGGGTCAACCGTATTCAACCCTTTAGCAGCCAGTTGCTCTCGAGCCTCGCTACTAGGATCAGCAACAGTAATTAAACTCGGTTTGATACCGCAGCTCACAAGCCCGCTAATCAAAGCCTGTGCCATATTTCCGCCGCCGATGAAGCTGATTTTCTTATTATCTAATACTGACATACATGTCTCCTACTCAAAAAATTCAAAGGTAATCAAAGTAACATAATGGCATTTAAAATGACACTCAGTTTACCATACTGCTACTACGACCGTTTGATAAATTCAAAGTACCCGTTATGCTCGTTATGCTGTCGCGCCTAATGCTATCGTTACATTAGAATGAACTCAGTAAGTATTCAGACTCTCTTATTTAGGCTGAGATTACTCTCAATATATTTTGCCAACTGATTGTCGTCGAAATGAATACCTGAATGATCACTCCCTAGCACCCAACTTTCAAATGGCGATACTAGCAATAACGGCAATTCTTCATCTGTATGAATACACATTACACTAACCACTATTAAACTCTCACGCAACCATGATGGAATGCCCAACGTTTGATACAGTTTTTTTCCTGATTGTGGGCGCGATGCCAATGCAGTCTGTAAGCGCTGCTTGCGATCTAATGCTGTTATCTTCATTACTGTCTGTAACGCATGCTCATCTTCCGTATTGTCTAATAACTGTGCCAATGCTTGAGGTGATATCTGCAACTGCCAAGTAAAGTCGGTGCTCGTCCTTAAATGAATCGGTGCCAAATTATTCTCAGATAAGCCATTGCTAGAAATGTTGGACAGATTGGTAAGGGCTAATATTTGGGTTTGTTCATTAAGCGGCATGTTAAGCCATGCCAACCAATCATTGCTTAGACGATAAAGCTGCTGACGATACCGTCGAATGATATACGCATGCGTGCGACCTTGCCAAAAAAGTTCCGTTTGGTGATCATTATCATCACGTTGGCTTAGATGTAGTACATCATCGACTAGCTGCTTGGCGGGCGGTAATGGCTCATCTTGACCGAGCCAATAGTGCAATAGTTGCCGCTGCCGATAAATGGGTAGCTTTTGCAACGCATCAATATTTAGCACACGTTGTGCGGGTGGTAGCTGTAAAGAGTGAATAGCTGTGCGATGCATGTCTTTTGCTGATTGAGCGCTGACAGTCGCTTGTGCATCGCTTAGTAACTGCGCGCTACGAGCAATGTTGTCAATGACGTTGGGATTATATTTTGTCAGTGCTGGCATAACATCACGGCGCAGTCCACTCCGCACATTATCCCCCGCATCATTGGTCGGGTCGTCGATATAGGGCAATTTCAAGCGTTGGGCATAAGTGCTGATACTGGCACGCTGGACGGTCAGCCAAGGTCGCCATAAGACCATGCGATGCGCGTTCTGTGTCTGTATACGCCATGGCTGCATACCCGACAGCCCATTCACCCCAGCGCCCTGAATGAGTCGCATTAGCACCGTTTCTGCTTGGTCATCGGCATGATGCGCTAATAGCAACACATCATCTTGATTGAGTTGCGCTCGCATGACACCGTAGCGTGCTAGCCGTGCCGCCTGCTCATCATGACCGTCCACTTGCGCATGTAAAATTTGACACGGTACTTTTTGAGCCGCTGCCCAATCAGCCACATGTTTCGCCCAAGCATCACTATCCGCTTGCAAACCATGATTCACATGCAGTAATTGCGGTAAAAATGGCAATTTACCTTGGTGATAGAGTTGCACACACAATGCCGCTAATGCTAAGGAATCGCGCCCGCCACTACAAGCCAGCCAAAGTCGTCGACCATGCAGCTGCTCACCGTACTCAGCCAAACTGGTCAATAACGCCTCAGCCAAATGAGTATCAATTGGCAACTCAGCTATTGGCTCAATGTGATATGGAAGGATTGCACTGCTGGTCATAATTCATCTTATTTATTGAGTTGCTATAGTCGGTTCAGTATAATTTGGATACAAGGAAGGCGAGTGAAAGTACTACAAGTAGTAGACTAAGCAAGCTTGACACCGTATCCAATTTATAGAGGATTGACTATATAGTCAAAATATCCTAGAAACGCGACGGTATTGCTGATATCAATTTTTTGTAGCCTCTGTCTGCGCAGGCACAGCAAGCAAGAAAAATTGATATCAGCAGTGCGTCATGTATCGATATTACTTTGCACTGACTATATATACATTATTAATGCAGAAGTTAGTTGGCACAAAAAAACGCGCCATAGAATGACGCGTTTTTATTTTAGCATTAAGACTGAGTCTCTAATATGAAAAGCGCAAGATTAGAGACGCTAAATGTTAAATCATTTTTATGCTAAACAACTAACAAGGCAACATCACTTCAGAGTTGAAAGTTTTCAGCTTCTCATAGCGCAGCTCACAACGCTCATGCGCATCTAAATCCTTAAGCTCATCTAACTGCTCAGCAATGAGTGCTTTCAATGCAGTCATGACTGGCTGTGGCTGAATATGAGCGCCTTCGCCCTCTTCGATGACGGCATCAATCAAGCCCATTTGATATAAATTAATCGCATTTAATTTTAAGGCTTCACTGGCATCTTGTGCTTTTTCAGCTGTTTTCCATAAGATAGAGGCACAGCCTTCCGGAGAGATAACTGAGTAAATGCTATTTTGCAGCATATTCACCTTATCACCCACACCAATCGCTAATGCACCACCTGAACCACCTTCGCCAATAATGGTCACGATAATCGGCACTTTTAAGCTAGAAAACACTGCGATGCTTTCGGCAATGGCTTGCGCTTGTCCACGCTCTTCTGCCCCAATACCAGGGTACGCGCCTTGAGTATCAACAAAGGTCATAACAGGAATATTAAAACGTTCCGCCATTTTTACCAAGCGAATGACTTTGCGATAACCTTCAGGATTGGCCATACCAAAGTTATGCGCGATACGCTCACGAGTACTGCGACCGCGATGTTGACCAATCACCATTACTGGCATACCGTCAAAGCGCGCAAGCCCGCCCAAGATGGCTTTATCGTCAGCAAACGCACGGTCGCCGTGCAGCTCATCAAATTCGGTAAACAGCTGATTAACATAGTCCATAAATAATGGACGCTTGGCGTGTCGTGCAAGCTGCACACTATCCCAGACAGTGCTCATAGACCTTTCCCTTTAATAATTATATTTAACAATAGCATCGTTATCGGTTTGTAGATAATAAAAGTACAGTTGTAAACTCAATAGAAGCTATAGTAGCACATCTTAAATGGCATGACATTACCCACAAAGCCGCTTTTGTTACGTTAATCTGTAGCTTACTCATCACAATAGTAACGACTCAATGCTAGCGCTCAGCACTTATGCCTCGACCACGCTTAACGTCACGCCCCACTTGGCAAACTGCTCGACCTCATTATGCAAATCTGATAATAAGAACGCATAATGCTCATTGTTATCGGTCACTATGATTTGCCAGCAGTTGATATCAATGACTTGAAGCTGCAGCGTTGGTAATTCGTTATCGCTACGACTGTGATGCGCGAGTACTGCTAACCGTAACAATAAGCATAGATAAACCAGCGAATCACCGCCAATAGTACAAGTCTGCTCTAACATATCCGACTTGAGCTTGCGACGATGATTGAGCATCAGCTGTGCCATACGCTTTTGATCTACTTGTGAAAACCCTGGAATATCAGAGTGTTCAAGCAAGTAAGCGCTGTGTTTGTGGTAGCTGCTATGGCTAATCGCCAATCCTATCTCATGTAAAAACGCCGCTCGCCTGAGCAAATCGCAATCGTCGCTACTGAGTGACAGCTTCGCCTTCACTTGCTCAAACAGATTACGACTGGTTTTTACCACTTGCTTGGCTTGTTTTTTATCCCCTGAATAGCGTTTAATCAGCGCGAGCACACTACGGTCACGCACATCTTCACTGGCAAAGCGCCCGAGCATGTCATACATGACGCCTTCGCGTAACGCGCCATCAGAATAGGTCATGGTCTCAATGCCCAACACTTTCATGACTGCGCGTAGCACTGCCACGCCTGCGGGGAAGACGGCCTTGCGATGCTCCTTAACCCCTTCAAGCTCAATATCATTGACATTGCCAATCTTAATCAATAATTTTTCTAGCTTTTTGACGCCTTTATAAGTAATGCGTTCTTGCTCATCCGCCCAGCCTTTAGAGACGAGGACGTTACGCACTGCTTTAATTGTGCCACTAGAGCCAATCACGCTGCTCCAGCCCGTCTTTTGATAGCGCCCGTTAATCGCCAATACTTCTTTGCGTGCGCCTGATATGGCATTGTTAAACGCTTCTTTGGTAATCTGCCCGTCATCAAAATATCTTTTGGTAAAGGCAACGCAGCCCATTTGTAAGCTTTCGGTCAATAGGGGGTCGAACTCTTGACCAATGATGAACTCGGTCGAACCACCGCCGATATCGACGACCAAACGCTTATCACTACTGGCATTGGTGTGTGACACGCCCAAATAAATCAAACGTGCCTCTTCTCGTCCAGCGATGATTTCAATCGGCTTGGGTAAGATTTTATTGGCACGGGTAATAAAGTCATTCGCATTCTTAGCTTGGCGCAAGGCATTGGTCGCCACCACACGGATGCGCTCGGCAGGCACCGAATCGAGGCGAGCCACAAACCGACTTAAGCACTCAAGGCCGCGCTGCTCAGCTGCCGCTTCCAAGATATTATTTTTATCCAATCCTGCCGCCAACTGCACCTTTTCAGACATGGAAACCACTTTTCGTACCTCACCATGATCGAGACGCGCAATGGCCAAATGAAAGCTGTTCGAACCAATATCAATGGCTGCCATCATTTCATCTTCGGCGATTGGTGGGTTTGCTAGATAGTCATTAGGCATAGGAGATATCGTTACCGTGTTAGATAAAAAAGATAGGATATTTGCTGAAATATAAGAAAATTGCTCTATGAATAGCTTATATCACTGAACGAATCACAGCGAGTTTCGCCATTAAAGCATTTATGCCAAACACTGGCAAGTAAGACGCACACTTGGCTAAAGCCCCACACCAGCACAGACAAGTAGAGCACATTTGGCGCTTGTGTTAATCAAGGTGATTTGCTACATTAAAAACCATAAATATTATAATAAAGAACAAGCACTTACTTATCCATTCTAATTTTCTATTAAACCAATCCGTGCTCATCGCATAGTAAAACCGTTCGGCTTTGGTAACAAAAAGCGTCACGGACGGATGATCAATAAATAACCCGCAAGGAAGCGACGACAATGAATCAAACCACCAATCAAGCACTGCATGGCAATCAAACAGAAAATATTCAGACAAACAGCCAAGTGAACCATGACATAATAAAAGCTGCCACGCCCACTGAGCAGAAGTTTTACGATTTCTATTTAGAAGAACATCAAAATATGGCGTGCCGACGACTGCATTTCGCAGGCAGCAGTTTTGGCTTATTGGGCTTGGCAAAATCTATCAAGACCCGTTCGCCAAAGCCCTTGCTAAAGGGTATCGTGGCAGGCTACGCTTGTGCTTGGGTTGGTCATTTCTTTTTTGAAAAAAACAAACCTGCCTCTTTTAAATTTCCGTTAAAGAGCTTCACCAGTGATTTTCGTATGTATAGCGATGTGCTACGCGGCAATTTGAGCCTGAGAGATCGCAAATTTGATCGAGCATAAACAAGATGTTTGTACTATTCGCCAAGTCTGACACTTATGACTCTAAATGAACGGAATACCTATAAATGAATACATTAACTAAAGCGTATGTGGCTGAGTGTAAAAAGGCTCTTGATGTAGAGCAAACTCACAGTTTGTCAACGACTGATAATTGGGCACACGTCAATAGAGAGCTCGTCCATCAAGACTGGGATATTCTCTACAAAAAACTGGCAGTATATGCCGACGAAACTGCTGTCGATCACGTTGATGTTCAGCGGCTAATGCAAGAGCACTTTGATATAGCTTGTAGGTTTTATACTCCGTCCAAAGAGGCCTATATAGGGATGGGAATATTTTATAAAGAAAATGCAGATATGCAAAAATTTCATAATTCTTATCACCCCGAACTGGTTGATTATTTGGGCGATGCCATTGTTCATTATGCTGGTCATAATTTATAAAACAATACAACCAAACTGGGTATGTCGTGATTTAAGACGTGTCATCATTTAGATTATGCCGCTTAAAACGATTAAATTTTTATCCAAAAAAAACCAGCATGCTCGCTGGTTTTTTTGTGACACATGATAGGCTATAACTTACTAAACTATGCCTTTGCCATTTCGGCAAATATCTCATCAGCCGCTTTGATCGACGCATCAATATCTTCATCGCTATGCTTGATAGACATAAATCCTGCTTCATAAGCCGACGGTGCAAGGTAGATACCACGATCTAGCATACCGTGGAAGAAAGTATTGAACACGGTCATGTCGCACTCTGTCACGTCATCAAAGTTCTGAGGCACAGTGGTCGCATTGTCTCTGACGAAGAACATACCAAACATGCCACCCAATTTATTGGTACGAAGGTTAATGCCATGCTTGTCAGCTGCTGCTTGAAAACCGTCTACTAGACGATCAACTTTCGCTGCTAACTCATCATAAAAACCGTCTGCTGTTAAATCTTCAAACATTGCAATACCAGCACGCATCGCGAGTGGATTTCCTGATAACGTACCAGCTTGATAAACACCGCCAAGTGGTGCAATGCAAGACATGATGTCTTTCTTACCGCCGAACGCACCAACTGGCAGGCCTGCGCCAATGATTTTGCCAAAGCAAGTCAGATCAGGATCAATACCGAAATGCGCTTGTGCACCGCCAAGTCCTACGCGAAACCCAGTCATCACTTCATCAAATACCAATACCGCACCATTGGCAGTACACTCTGCGCGCAAGGTGTCATGGAATTCTTGAGTCGGAATGATCATATTCATGTTACCAGCGATCGGCTCTAAGATAACGCAGGCAATCTCTTCGCCCCATTTCTCAAAACAGTCTTTGATCGCTTGCGGATCATTATAAGGAATCGTAATCGTGTGCTTGGCAAAATCAGCAGGTACACCTTTTGAGGTTGGCTCACCAATATCAAGCATGCCCGAACCTGCTTTTACGAGCAGGCTATCTGAATGCCCATGGTAGCAGCCTTCAAATTTAACGATTTTGTCACGCTGCGTATAACCACGTGCTAGACGAATCGCACTCATGGTCGCTTCTGTACCAGAGCTGGTCATGCGAATCATCTCAACGCTCGGTACGATATCACAAATTTTATCTGCAACTGTCGTCTCGAACGGCGTTGGTGTACCAAAGCTCAAACCATCATCGGCGGCCTTTTTAACGGCATCGATGACTTTTGGATGCGCATGACCCAAAATCATTGGGCCCCACGAGCCGACATAATCGATATAAGCATTGTCTTCAGTGTCATAAATCTTGCTGCCATTAGCACGGTGCATAAAGATTGGTGTACCACCGACCCCTGCAAAGGCGCGAACCGGTGAATTGACACCACCTGGGATATGTTTGCGCGCTTGCGCAAAGAGCTGTTCGTTTTTAGTACTCATAGTTATTCTCTGTTTATTGGTTCTGTATTATTTTATTAAAAGTCAACTTTCTGATTAACTTTTATCAGATTTTAGTATTATTCTTTGAATTAAGCGTAGCAGCTTAAGCTTTTTTAACAACGGAAGATTTAAGCTTCATGGGGCCATAGCCGTCGAGCTTACAGTCGATATCATGGCCATCGGTCGCATCTGGCAACAGACGAATACTTTTCGCTTTAGTCCCTACTTTGATCACAAGTGAAGAACCTTTGACCTTTAAGTCTTTGATGACGGTCACAGCATCGCCATCTTGTAGCTCATTGCCAACAGCATCACGAATGACGGCACCTTGGTCTTCAGCTTGCGCTGCATCAGTTTCAGCTGCCGTCCATTCATGAGCACACATAGGACATACCAGTAACGCACCATCTTCGTACGTATATTCAGCATCACATTTTGGGCAATTGGGTAAGCTCATTATATCCTCGGCAGCCATCGTACATTAGGTTAATTGTAGAGCTAATATTGTAACGTAACTCGCCATCTTTAACCAATTTGTACGGTTGAAAATGGGACGCTATGTCCAATTTAACGCTTAACCCATCGCTTAGTGATGACGTTTCTTATGACAGGGGTTTTTGTGGTACTCTTCTTAGCCTCATTTAGATTTATATGCACATATACTGTCAGTGACAAAAGCGATCAGATAGTTTTTTATCACTTCGATTTACCCTCTATATTATTAATAAATAAGCTCTCATCAGAAGGATAATAACAATGACTCAGTCTTCAAATCCATCAGCCGTACCGCAGTTTTCGCAATTGACGATTCAAGGCGAGGACGCCGAAAAGTTCTTACAAGGGCAACTGACTTGTGACGTCACCAAACTCGGGCTTAGCTATCAGGCAGCGGCTATCGGCAACTTAAAAGGTCGTATTGAATTTGGTATTTGGATCAAGAAGCAGGCAGAAAAACACTATGATGTGGTCATCAGTGCCGATTGCGCTGAGTCTTTACAAGCACACCTTAATAAGTACGGGGCGTTTTCAAAGTTCGATACCAGTGCACCAGCAGTGATTTACCCTTGTGTACTAGCAGATGAGCCAACTTTTAGCCACAAAGACGATCACAATACCGACGAGGATACGCAGGCATGGATGGCGTGCAGTATAGCTACTGGCAACTATTGGATCGTCGCTGCGACTCAAGGCGAGTTCCAACCGCAAGAGCTACGTCTACATCAGCGCGGTGGTATGGACTATGATAAAGGCTGCTATTTGGGTCAAGAAGTGATTGCTCGCATCTACTTTAAATCTGCACCCAAAGCATTTTTGCACTATGTACAAGGCACCAGTGAAGCACCAACTGCAGGTGACAAACTCGATAAAATCCAAGTGGTCAATGCCATGAAAAATGATGATGGCTTTACCGCTTTGGTCGTGGCACGCCCTGAACAGTTGGCAGAGAGTGAACTGAGCATATTGGACTTGCCAGCTGCACTACAAGTAGATGTTGCGCGTCCGAAATAAAAGCACATCGAATCAGGCAAGCGACGCAGCGAAGGTGATGGTCGTTTAATACAGCGCGACCGTCATTATTAACATGAGCATAGAGAATCCTATGACACATATTGCGGTACTCGGAGCAGGCGTGGTGGGCGTGACCACCGCATGGTATCTACGTCAGGCAGGCTATGATGTGACCGTGATTGAGCGCGAACCGGCGGCAGGTATGCAGACGTCATTTGCCAATGGCGGCCAAATCTCTGTCTCACATGCCACGCCTTGGGCCAATCCTGCGACCCCGATGAAAGCGCTCAAGTGGCTGTTTAAAGAAGACGCTCCACTACTCTATCGCTTGCGTGCGGATAAAGCTCAGCTCAAATGGGCCATGCAGTTTCTGCAAGAGTGCCGCGCCGATAGAGCCGATGCCAATCTGGTACAGATGGTTCGCTTGGGTCTGTATTCAAGAAATATCTTACAGCAGCTACGAGCAGATATCGGTATCGATTATGAGCAGCAAACACGCGGTATCATGCACTTTTATACCAATCAGGCAGAGTTTGATGCGGCTATCGAACCCACTGAGCGTATGCAAGCGCTTGGCTGTGAACGCCATGTGATTGATATTAATAACGCTGTCAGCTTGGAACCAGCGCTTTACCCAATCGCGCATAAGCTCACTGGCGCAACCTATACCAGCCGTGATGAGTCTGGCAATGCCCATCTATTTACTCAACGGTTAGCACAGCGCTGCATAGATGCTGGCGTACAGTTTTTATATGATACCGAGATTTTGGCACTTAATACTGATGCAAATTCTACCCGTCCGCATGTGCATAGTATTACCATTCGCCCAAAAGGTGAAAACGCGCAGACTTTTAGTGCTGATAGTTATGTGTTGGCGCTTGGCAGCTATAGTGTCTCCCTATTAAAACCGCTGAACATTCATGCACCTATTTTTCCCGCCAAAGGATATTCAGCCACTTATCAAATCAACCCTCGTGCACCGCATTTAGCCCCTTTTGTTAGTCTGATTGATGATGAGTTTAAACTGGTTACCTCTCGACTAGGTGATAAGCTACGGGTCGCTGGAACAGCGGAGTTTAATGGCTATAATTTAGACTTAAATGCCACGCGCTGTGAAGCCATTACTCGTCGCGTACAGCAGTTGTTCCCAAAAGGAATTATTGCAAATTCCGTTCAATACTGGACGGGACTGCGGCCTATGACACCATCAAATGTCCCACTCATTGGACGGGCACATTGTGGTCAAGTGAAACACGGTAGCCGCAACGATGGTGCTACCTTTGATAATTTATGGCTCAACACGGGTCATGGCACATTAGGCTGGACGCATGCTTGCGGCTCTGCAAAAGCGATTAGCTTATTAATCCAAGGTGAAACCCCTAACGTGGATTTTGACTTTGTCGGTATGAGCGCTTAATCGGATAAACGATGTATTACAATATTATGCAAAAGAAAGAAGGCGCTTACCTATAGTAAGCGCCTTCTTTTTATTTTAAATTTAGGAAAAATCTTATACTACTGTGCTGCCCATCAAGATTTATGATGCCGTAGCCAATGCGTCATCTGTTGCTGATTCAAGCGCTTCTAATTGTACTGGCACACCATTTACTGCTGCGTTGCCACTCAATTGATCAATCAAAGTATCGTCCGTTAAATCATTCACACTGACGCCTGCATGCGCTTGGGCAATCTTCTGCTTAACCCCTTTACGTCCATGACCGAAGCCATGTGGAATACTGACAACGCCTGGCATGAGCTCATCAGTCACTTCTGCGGCAATGATAACGCTGCCCACCCGAGACGTCACTCTGACATCTTGACCATCTTTAATGCCTTGCTGCTCAGCAGTTTCAGGGTGTAACATTAACGTACAACGTGATTTTCCTTTTACCAATCGATGGCTATTATGCAGCCAAGAGTTGTTGCTACGCACATGACGGCGGCCAATGAGCAAAATGTGACTGTCATCATATTGCTGCATCATCTCTTTTACACGGTCTAAATCTGCTTGATAAAAATCAACATTGAGATGAATCTGCTTGTCTGCATGCTTGATAGCATCTGGCAACATGCTGTGCAGTGGCCCTAAATCGATACCATGCGGATTGTCTATCAGCATATCCAAGGTAACCTCTTTATAAGGCCCATACTTGAGACCCTGCTCGAGTAAAAACTTTGGCCCAAACGCTTTTGTCGCTGCACGTTCTTTTTGTATTGCTTCTGGGGCATCTTTATCCAAACGATCAGCCAATTCTAAATAAATCTCCCAATCATGCTTTTCATTGTCTTTTCGATCAAACAAGGCAGGCGAGTACTTGGCGACATTGTGCACGGCAAAACCATTAAAGGTCACGTCATAATGGTCACGTTCTAGTGGCGATACCGGCGGTAAAATAATATTGGCATGACGGCTGGTTTCGGTCACAAAATAATCGAGCGACACCATAAACTCCAACCCTGACAAGGCTTCGTCTAATTTTTCACCATTTGGGGTGCTGAGGACAGGATTGCCGGCGACACTCATAAATCCCTTTAACTGACCTTCGCCTGCTACCAACATCTCATCCGCCATCGCAACCACTGGATACTCGCCATTGAAGTCAGGCAGATTGCTTACTCGGCTGTGGCGTTTGCCTAAATATCCTGGGCCTGAGCTATTGACAACATCGACCGCGGGATTAGGGAACATCAATCCGCCCACTTCATCTAAGCGACCTGTGACGATATTAATGACCATCGACAGATACTGGCTTAACAAACCGAACTCTTGCACCGATATACCCATGCGACCATAGCACACCGAGCTTTCAGCCTCACAAAACTCTTTCACTAAACGTTTAATTTCAATTGCGGTAATACCAGTGATGCTGGCTACCGACTCAGCCGTATAGTCTTTGGCAAACGAGGCGATACGATCAATCTCTGGGGCTAAAGCCGCCGCTCTACTGTCTACCTTGGCATAGCCTTGCGCATAGATTTCATTCAGCATGGCCAGCAACAATAAAACATCAGTTGCGGGACGAATAAAATGATGCTCGCTGGCGATCTCTGCAGTTTCTGTGCGTCTTGGGTCAATCACAACCACTTTACCCGCGCGAGCTTTTATATCTTTTAACTTTTGGCGCATGTTCGGCGCAGTCATGATACTGCCATTAGAGGCCAGCGGATTACCACCAATAATCAACATATATTGTGTGCGATTCACATCGGGCACAGGGATACGCAGCATGTGACCAAATAGATGCATGCTGACGATATGATGCGGTAGCTGATCAATTGAAGTGGCAGAAAAGCGACTGCGTGTTTTTAGGCTGGTCAATAGTTGCTTGACCGTTAGCATGCCACCCATGTTGTGCACATTCGGATTTCCCAGATACACCCCAAAGGCGTTTTGACCGTATTTTTGCTGTACTGATTGAATACCTGCCGCTACTTTATCCAATGCTTCTGGCCAACTGAGCGTTTTCCAACCGTCAGCGGTTCTTTCAACAGGCTGGCGCAAGCGATCAGGATCTTCATGCAAATCTTGTAAGGCCGTGGCTTTTGGGCAAATATAACCTTGCGAAAATGGATCGTTTTTATCGCCTTTAATCGATAATACTTTTTCGCCATCATGCTTTATCTCAACACCGCACATCGCCTCGCACAATGTGCAGGTTCTAAAATGTGTTTGTTCGTCAGCTACCATTTCTTTAGCCATAGTCATGCTCCCTGTGTTTTTTATTGACTCTAGTTTCCGTTCTACTTTCGTTTTATACAGTCGATTCAATCTAAAAAGAATACAGTGCTGTTGGGATAAATTTTTCGAAGTCTCTGGAGTGCAAAGCACGCAGCAGTCAAGGAGTATTTATACCAGCAGAACACTATGTTTAACGTGCCCCTTTTATTTTGAACCAACTACAAGTTACTTTCTTTATTATTGCGTTCGTGCAAAAAAATTGCCAAACAATGCAGCAAAATTTGCACTTAAAATGGTAATCGCTTGTTGTCTTGAATAACGCTCTTGATGACAGCCTAAGATTAATTCATGGACTTGTGCGCTCGCAATATCGACACAGAGATTCACGTGAGTGCGTTCAATAGAACGACCAGATAACTGTAGTCCCTGAATGAATATCTCCGTCCACTCTTCTTGTATTTCTGTAATAAGATTGCCTAACTGTTTATGCTCCGAACCCTTATCCACGGCATTTATTGTCTTTGAACCAAAGCGCGGCCGGTCTTCGACTAGATGTTGAAACAAGGCAATATTCTGAAATGCCGCATCAAAAATCAGGGTCAAACAGGACTGGCAACGCTGGTTAAATTGCTCTTTACTCAAAAAATCATAATCTTTTATCATCGTTACCCAAGCCATACGCATGGGGGATAGATAGTTGTCTTTGAGCTGTTCGCTTAATTCATGTTGCAAGGCATCAAGGCTATCAAAATGATTGTAAAAGCTAGGCTGAGCAATGCCTGCACCCTTGGCAACTTTATTCATGCTCATGCCACAAGTGCCCTCTACGCTATAAAGCTGTAAGGCACTCTTTAATAGCGCGCGACGCGTTTTGGCTTTTGCCAGCTCACGCTTTGATTCGGTTGCTGGACTGGCAGCCATGCGGATGAAGTCTGTTCTAGCATTTACCTTCAATATCGACCTCGATTGATGTTTTAAAATGACTTATGGGAATAATTACTATATCGACTATAAGATTATAGTCATTTAAACTATAAGTCTATAGTCAAATTCATCGTCAAACTTATTTTTCACGAAACAATACTTTTAGGTTGCCATCATGACATCAGCAGTTTTTTCTCCTTTTTTATTACCTTGTGGCACCAGTCTCTCAAATCGCCTTGCCAAAGCTGCTATGGAAGAGAATATGGCAGATGAAGGACAAGTCCCCGGCTCTACTATTTTGCGCCTATACCAACGCTGGGCTGAGGGTGGTACTGGCTTATTAATTACCGGTAATGTGATGGTCGATGGTCGCGCGATGACCGGTCCGGGCGGTATCGTATTAGAAAAAGACAGTGATATAGCTCCTTTTGAAGCGTGGGCTAAAGTGGCCAAAAAGAATGACACCCAAGTTTGGATGCAAATTAACCATCCTGGTCGCCAAGTGTATGCGGCTATGGGAGGTGATGTGTTGTCACCTTCTGACGTTTCCCTTGATTTAGGAAAGCACTCTCATCTGTTTGGCAAACCCCGCGGCATGACCCATCAAGATATCGAGCAGCTGATTCAACGTTTTGTCGATACTGCTTTAAAAGCAGAACAAGCTGGTTTTGACGGCGTGCAAATTCATGCCGCTCACGGTTACCTTATTTCTCAGTTTTTGTCGCCATTAACCAATAAACGTGACGATGAATTTGGCGGTTCGATTGAAAATCGTATGCGCTTATTAATCACTGTTATTAAAGCTGTTCGCGCACAAGTTTCGCCTCGCTTTGCCGTCGCCGTAAAAATGAATTCAGCCGATTTTCAGCGTGGAGGTTTTGATGCTAATGATGCAAAGACCGTTATCCTAGCAATGAATGGGCTTGCCGTTGATTTGGTGGAGTTATCTGGTGGCAGTTACGAAAGCCCAGCGATGCAAGGCACAACGGCAGACGGTCGAACCTTGCAGCGAGAAGCTTACTTTTTAGACTTTGCAAAAGAGATTGCGCAAGTGGCCACCATGCCTATTATGACCACAGGCGGTGTCAGGCGTTTGGCGGTAGCAGAAAACGTCCTAGCCCAAGGCATTGATATTGTCGGGATGGGCACAGCCTTAGCGATGAACCCCGCTTTGCCTAATGACTGGAAAGAAAACGATCAGCTCAGTGCCCACGATCCAGTGGTTCAGTGGAAAGACAAAACCTTGAGTGCGATTGCGACTATGGCTGTCATTAAGCGCCAACTGCAACGCATGGGTGCAGGAAAGCCACCAAAACCCAATGCTTCACCCCTATTTTCATTGATTCGTGATCGTCTCCGAGTAAAGAAACTGACCAAGCGTTATCAAGACTATTTGGCTAAGTAGTTTATGTTTGCACCTTTATGAGAAGCGTGTTGCACCTTTATAAATAAGCATTGCTTATTGCTAAAATTATTCTAGGGCATGTCTTCATTTTATTCCGAGCTGAATACAGACGAAGACAAAGTCTGAGCCGTTGATAAAGCCTGATGGTATTGGTAGATTGTTAGAAAACCTCTTAGGTTATTTACGTATTTCGCTGACAACACCCCTTATTTATTACACAAATATGGTCTCCATAACATACTCATGCAGATTGCTATCATGAAGTAACACTCTAAACATTGCCTATACAGACAGCGTAATTTTCAAAGTCTATATTAGGGGCATCAGTTAGCTTATTTTTATAGATATCAAATAAACGGTAACTAAATAAAAATAGCTACTGAACTTAGCATTAAGTAAAACCAAACGAGATAAATATCTGGATTAATTAATAATCAAAAAAAGGAATATAATAATGAACGAACATACCCTGAAAGGTGAATGGAACCAAGTTAAAGGCTCAGCCAAGCAAAAATGGGCTGACCTTACTGATGACGATTTATTACACGTTGAAGGCAGCCGTGATAAATTGGTTGGTAAAGTCCAAGAACGTTATGGCCATAGTAAGGATGATGCTGAGCGTGAAGTAGATGATTGGCGTCGTGAAAACAAATATTAAGCTATCAGCTAAGTCACCAATGACATTATTGATGATTTGATAAGTCAAAAAACCGCATGATTCTCATGCGGTTTTTTATTAGCAGCTATTTAACGCTTTATACAGTACTCAATGACGTACTTAGAACAGGTTGAATAAAAATTTCTTAACCTATAGACACGATAAAACCGCATAGCAATTGATTGTTATGCGGTTTTATTGTTAACCATCCATGTTACCTATCACGACTGTAATCTATGCATCCTTGCATAACGTTCAGCATATTGCGATACCGGGCATCCTACCCTATTTACTACGGTTACTAGCATTAACTGCTATCAGCAAAGGTTATGTATCCTTTCTTCATTTACCGTTATCATCCTGATGCCAGTAAACGAATCATTATCCTTAATGCGGTCAACTCAATCCTTGAGTTACATTCCCTGATGCCGTGTATGTATAATGCCTAATTCTCACCCTGATGTTAAGTCGCGTAAACGTCATTGCTTGTAAGCATATGCTTACAAGCCCAATTTACTCTAATGTCGTTAATACTCTCAAATCAGCATTTCTCCCAAAACACTTCCCTACCCTTTGGCAATATAACGAACGCCAACGCGGAGAAAACAATACCTACCCCACATGACATAGAGGAATAAATAAACTCATATTCAACAGGGCTGTCTTTGACATGGTGGTCAGAAATGTTGGTCAGTAGCCCACATACAAGCACCGTTATACCTGCAAATTATGGATAAAAAATAAGCTTAAATAGCATCTATGGTTTTTTTATTGCTAGGGCGTGTCCTCATTTGAAAAATGGTGATAAAAATGAGATAAATTGTAGTCAAACGAGGAAAGTAGCGCAGATAATATCGGGATATTAACCAGCTGCTTAACGATGCTTGGCAAAATTTAGCCATTTTTAGCCCGTTTAGGTAGAATCAATTGAATTGGGGATACGCCCTAGTACTCAGGTATGTGCCGTATTGTTGTTTAAGTGATTGTTTATGAATGATGGTTTGAGCGACATATCCTTAAACGTGGAATTACAACTTAATAACGCAAATGACACTTAACATCAAGTTTTGTGCCTTATCATAGATAATGTAAGAAAATATTTCAAAATACAATATTTTCCAGTTATTTATTAGAGCAAACAAATAAGACAGCTAATATAAGAAGGCATCAAGCCCTTCTTTATCGGTGCTACTAAGTCAACTATAGATCAACTGCATTACGCTGTTAGAGGTGAAAAGCAATCACATAATTATCGATCAAAAAAATATCGTAGGAGATTTTATCATGAAGATTTTACAGCTATTCTCATTGAAAACAGCGAGGTCTGCTGGCTTTTCACTCACATTGCTAGGTACGATGGTCGGTTGTGTCGTAGGACCAGGCTATGACAATAACTCTGTCTATCGCGGTGATAGAGGCTATGACAACAACGCTAGCTATAACCGTGTGAGCCAGAAGCTGCGTCAGGATTTACGTCGTAAAGGCTATCAGGTCATAGATATCAAATCCGATAATTATCGAGGCAATCGAGCGATCACCGCCTATGCCAAAAAGAGCAATCAAACCTATGAGCTCAAGTATACTTATCCTAGCCTAAAGCTTATCAGCTCAAACAGACAAGATTGGTCTAAGAAGCGCTACGATGACAAGTATGATAACGACCGTGACTACGATAAGCATGATTATGATAAGCACGGTAAATACAAGAAAAAAGGAAAAGGCAAGTACAAAAAGAACCACAAATATAAAAAGAACTGGTAATCCTGAGAGAGCCAGTGAAGTGCTATATTTAAATAGTTTTCAGTCGTAAGTTTCACATGGTATCTCGAAACTTACGACAAGGTAATGCTAAGTCTCATATTGCCTTAAGGTAAAATTTTGGCATCGTTAACCTATTGATGTCTAAGGTCAAACAATCCAGCCCTTGGTTTGTTTGGCCATTTTTTATAACACTATCAAAAAACTTGAACTTGATAAGAGGACATTATGAATATCACAACCCTACTAAAGCCAACCGTTGCCACCGCTATGGTCACAGCGTTAATGATAACGACAGGTTGCGTCACTGCCCCCGGCTACAATGCGTACGGCGACCTTTACGAGGACGTTTATAAAGACAATAAAGTCTATAAGAAGCATAAAAAAGCTATCAAAAACGTTGATAAAGAGCTTTATCAACCAGCTATCGAGCAACGAGCCGCCAATAAAGTCAGTAATATGGGCTACCGTGTCAAAGACGTCAAATATAAAAGAGGCGATAGCAAAATAAAGGTAAAGGCCACACGTGGTAGTAAAGATTATAAAATCGAACTTGGTTATCCAGGCTATCAAGTAATTAAGATAAAATAAGACTAAATCGCTGCTAATAACCTATATTCAGGTCAATATAAAAAAGAGACAGCGTGACTGGTATAAATTTTTCGTAGCCTCTGTCTGCGTAGGCACAGCAAGCAAGAAAAGTTTGTGCCAGTCACGCATCATCATGTCATGTACCCATTTTATTTAGTATCAACTATACCTCTAAAGCTCAAAAGTCTAGCACTTCGATGACATCATAGGCAGGCGTCTCATAAGGGTGCGCCTGCTTTAATGCCTCAATAACTTGCTCAATATTAGCTGTGGCAACCACCATCTCTACTCGCCACTCATCAACTTTTTCGAGCTTATCTTGCGCGCCAATATGCGGATCACTGCCTGCCAGCGGCATAAACTGCCCCACCCCTTGTACTTGCCAGCAGCAGCGCTCGTAATTGCCAATCGTACCAGCGCCTGCGGCAAATAAAACAGACTTAACTGGCTCTAATGCCGAGTCAGGAATAAAAACAGTCAGTTTATACATAGTGTCACCTTTTTTTATCTATTAGTATGAGAGAGCAGCTCTATTACCATCAGAGAGTAGCCATCGTTTTATTTTTTTGACAGTGAAGGATGGTCGCTCCAGATATAGCGCAATAGCCAATCTTTGGCATCGCCAGCATAATCAATGCCGATACGAGGACGCAGCGATACTGGTGGCTGGCAGTCATCATCTTCGAGCCAAACTGCCGACTCGACACTGATAGATTTACCATTTAACACGCGATCAATTTGTAAGCGCTTCGTTAATTTGCCAGGACCTGCCAGCTGGGCTAGATGAGTAAGTTGCTTATTCGTGCTCAGGAACTCTTCTTCCATCAAACGATCACTATCGTCGGTCAAAAATCCAGCCCGTATTAATACCGACTCAGGAGACTCTTCTCCACCGCTGACCAGATTGAGCATATGATGCACACCGTAAGTCAAATAGACATAAAACACGCCGCCTTGCGCATACATAATTTCAGTACGAGCCGTTCGGCTACCCGCATGCGAATGACAAGCAGGGTCGTCCTTACCGATATAAGCTTCGGTTTCTGAGATACGCATGCGCAATACTTTCACTGTGCCATCAGTATCCGTTAACTTTCTACACAGTACTTTGCCAATCAAATCAGCGGCGACCACACAGGTTGGTCGAGTAAACCAACTAGGGTCTAAAACAGTTGATGAAGCAGTAGACATTAGCGAAACCTTTTCTTATTTTTATCATCTAATTGACATGACCAAATATTAATAAACAAGTATTAATAAATTAGCATAAAAGTAAGATAAGATATTCAAGACAATGTTGGCGCTATGTTTGATTTTTTATACGAGTTAAGCTACAAACTTGTGCCTAAAGAGATAATATTCATGGTGTCTAATAGCCATCCACAATGATGGCTAGAGAGGATTTTATCACTGAGCATTATTAGGATGTGTCCTCAATTCAACCGATAGCTATCTAAATGGGATAAAAGTGATTAAATCTTGCAGTCTGTTTTGAGTGGTTCCATTACAACGGTCTATTTTGAGTGGTCTATTAATTGCTTAATAGGTCTGTTTTTCTGGTTTCGTTGGGGTATAGGCTAAATATAGTAAGTTCAAGTCAGCTCAAACGCTGATTACCTAAAACAAATCTGATGTTGACATTCTAAGTACATCAGATTTATTTAGCCAAATACCTTTAGAGCATTTTATACCACTAAGATAATTTTTAAGGTACTCTATAAAACTAAATCCGGTACATTCAAATGTATTGTCACCATCACAGTAGTGCCAAACTTGTAGTTCTGGATCTGTCGTATAAATAAAATAATAAGACGTTTCATTCAATCGACTAAAAAAGTAAGGTTTACCATCAAGATCTTTTTGAGTAATAAAACCCTCATCAACTAGTTCTTGTTGCCACCCTAAGTTGATACTCATATGAACTAAAAATGTTGTCTCATCAGAACGATTATTGTATTTATTGAATACAAAAAAGTCATCCATAAAAAGGCCTCCAGAGCATTTACCAAAAGTCTGTAACCAAAGCCTGAAATCTCCTTTGGCTTCTATGTTTAATTTCTCCGTATAAACATCTATTTCTTCATTTTTAAGTCCATCAATAGCATTTATATCTATGTTCCAACAAATATCTTTACTAATGTATGGCATAAACTGGTCGATAAACTCATTCATTTTATAATCCCAATTTTCAATAACCTATGAATTCTTTGATGTTGACTCCTCAAATATCTAAATCGTCATTTTGGATAGCCTGTTTGATTAATCGTTTAGGATTGTACTACCCCCAATACATAGGTCTGCATGACCCATATTACCGATTTCATAGCTACTGAAGTTACAGCTAATACTAGGAGTTCGATGCCTGTATAGCGCACCGATCACGAATAGAATATGTATGGTAAGTACACCATGAAGTACACTGTGACTATTTCAGCGAGTTAAAACGTTGATACCATTAGCCCACAGTCGAAGATTCAAGTCCTCACTAGGGAACCATCATTTAGTATAATGCCATAAAAAAACTGAGCACATGGCTCAGTTTTTTTGTTTTGCGCTAGACATTTACGACTTAGCTCAGTGGCACACCAATACGGTTAGCCACTTCTTCGTAAGCTTCGATAACATCGCCTAATGATTGACGGAAACGGTCTTTATCCAATTTCTTCTTGGTATTTTTGTCCCAAATACGGCAACCATCTGGTGAAAACTCATCACCCAAAACGATACGGTCATGGAATACGCCAAATTCTAATTTGAAATCGACCAGTATTAAATCGCCTGCATCAAACAGTGCTTTTAATACATCATTCACTTGATGCGTCAGCTCTTCCATTTTTGCTAATTGTGCTTCGGTAGCCCAACCAAGAGACACAGAAAGTGACTCATTGACCATTGGATCACCAAGCGCGTCATCTTTGTAGAATAGCTCATAAGTAGGCGGCGTCAATGCTTGGCCTTCTTCTAAGCCTAAACGACGAACCAAACTGCCCGCAGCGAAGTTACGTACGACGCACTCAACTGGAATCATATCCAAACGCTTGACCAGCACTTCGTCATCAGATAATTGTCTTTCGAAATGAGTTTCGATACCAGCGGCAGCCAGTTTTTGCATAATAAAAGCATTAAAGCGGTTATTAACCACGCCCTTACGTGCCAACTGTTCGATACGCTTACCATCAAGCGCCGAGGTATCATCACGAAAGTGTAAAATCAGAAGGTCGTTGTCTTCTGTTTCATAGACTGATTTGGCTTTACCTTTATACAGCAGTTGTTGCTTTTGCATTATGGAGTTCCTGTTCGTTCAAGCTTATGTGGTAAAAACGCGCAGCGACCGCTGAATCCTATATGACGTCATTCATGAGAACATCATGTCCTGAACAATCACAGTAAAAAGTCAGCGGTGTAAGTAGGGAAATACGGTATTTAGTTTGAAGTATCGCTCACAGCGACAGCGCGTTGAGGCTTAGGCAGTTGATACTGCTTACCTGCTTCGTTCTGTAAGGTGAGCGTGTTTACGCCTGCATTTGGGGTTGTGTATAACGGCACAAAAGCTGCTGGTTGTTGAGCTACTGGTAGCTCTAGTGGTGCAAGCTTCTTACTCTCTTGATACTCTAAGCTGCCATTATCGCGCTTACCAAGAAAGCCTTTGGTCATTTGACAGCCACTTAATACTAGTGTGCTACCCAATACCAAAACCATCATAGCAGGAAACGTTCTTGTAGGGGTTGATGATACTTTCATCATATTATCTCTCTGAGTTAGCAATTTTTGCTCATTTAGACGATTGGCTCGTCATTTTGATAGAACCTTATAAGTTCTTGCTAAGCCAATGTCATCAGCGACTGGCTCAGCATTTACAATGCTTCACTTCTATAATAAATTCGCACGCATCTATAGTAAATTTGCGCGAACCAACGCTTTATCAATAGTGGCATGATGTTGTTCTGCTAGCCAAACCAATGGCAAGCGGATACCCGTATCTATCATACCCATTTTATGTAACGCATATTTTGCTGGAATGGGGCTCGATTCAATAAATAAATCACGATGCAAGTGCTTAATCACGTCATGTACTTTGTGCGCGGCATCAAAATCACCACGTAGTGCGGCCGAAAAGGTCTCACTCATGGCGTTCGGTGCGACATTAGCCGTTACTGAAATGTTGCCTTTGGCACCCATTTGCATCAAATCAAGCGCCGTGCCATCATCGCCAGATAGCACGACAATACGATCGCCAACCGCTTTAATCAATTGCTCACCGCGAGCGACTGAGCCCGTCGCATCTTTAATCGCAACGATATTATCGATATCAGCCAAACGTTCAACCGTATTTTGAGCGATATCGACCACGGTACGCCCCGGTACATTATAGAGCATCTGCGGGATGTTTACGGCTTGGGCAATGGCTTTATAATGTTGATACAAGCCTTCTTGTGGCGGCTTATTATAGTAAGGAGCAACCAATAATGCACAGTCTGCACCAGCATCCGCCGCATCTTGCGTCAGTTTGATGGCTTCAGTCGTATTATTGGCGCCTGTACCTGCTATCACTGGCACGCGGCCTTTGACATGCTTCACAAAGTAACGAATCACATCGCTATGTTCTTGCATCGATAACGTCGCTGATTCGCCGGTGGTACCGACGGCAACGAGACAGTGGGTGCCTTGCTCAATCTGCCAGTCTATGAGATCGGCCAGACGTTTATAATCGACCGTGCCGTCAGGGTGCATGGGCGTTACCAAGGCTACCATTGAACCTTGTAGTCGGGTTTTAATCTCGTCGTATGCTGTGCTCATAACCGTGCCTTACTGTTGTATTATCCTAGCTTTATTAAAGCTGTCACATGATCGATCATTTGCAACTACCCATATCCATTTTTAAGTCAATAGACAAGCCAATGACAGGTATTGCTTGACGTTCATACTGGGTGTTTATATACCTACAATAATGACATTTGCACTATAAAATCATGTGCAGGTCTACCCGCACTAACATTATTATTGTCAATTGCCGATGTTGTTTATTAATAGCCATAAAAACGCTTACTAGTGTAGCATATTTTGATTTGACCGCTATCAGTCAATTAATGCTCAGCCTAGGTATATCGTGTGCCATGTTAAGCCCTGTTTAACGCGATGGTAATGCGCAAGAGTGACTGATTATAGATTTTATTATTTAGGGTCTGTTGAACATTCAAATATTAGGACTGCTGATCGCTAAAATCTTCCCAAACTAGGCGTAAACCGACGATACTGTCGAGACCTTAGCTAGGTTTACAACAACGTTTGTGGTGATTTTAGCATCAGCCTTTCAGGGCAGGACTATTTTTTGCCAATACATGGCGAAATTGTCTACCCTAGAACGACTAGGCGTCAAAAATTTCACTGCGTATTGTCTAAAAAATAGCCACTGCCAGTTCCACATTTGAATGTTCAACAGACCCTAATAGTTAGTTTAGCGTAATTATGAAACTGGGAT
>NZ_AHVZ01000003.1:0-118157 GCF_000247495.1 Psychrobacter sp. PAMC 21119
CCTATCCCCTGTGTGCCTTGGCAGTCTCAGATTTCATGGTTAAAAGTAGACGCTTAGAATGACTAAACTTACTGTTTTTAACGTCGAACTGTCTAAAAAATAGTCTCTGTCAGTGCCATGGTCGAATGTTCAACACGCCCTAACCATTGAGTACTATTTGCTGTCACTTTATGAGTCACTATCTAGCAAGGTAAATCACTGGCGCGTTCTATTAGTATCAACAATTAATGTTATACTAGAATAATTGTTTTGAAATTTTAAGTGCCGCTACTTTAATTTGACCTTATTTATTTTCGTCATTATTAGAGCGCATCCTTTATCATAACCCTTCTTTATGCTTCCTCTCTAAACGCTGTTAATGTCTAGTTTTTTAGAGTAGTGCAGCATAATTTGGGTCTGCTATATAAGCATTACATTGATGCTTATACAAGCGTTGTACGCATCATGCGAGTTCGATATACGAACTCACGGTTAAAAACAATGTAAAAAAAACCATGACTGACGCGCAATGCTTTGATGTAATTTCGGATTAATTTTTATTTTAAACCAACACTGATCCACCAAATTTTAAATACTATATTCATAGGAACAATAACAATGTCAAAAGACAATGATAACCCTAACCTTACTGCCTCAAATGAGGCGAGTAAGACCACTAAAACCCAAGACAGCGTTACTTTTGCTTTAGCCCAGTCACACTTTTTGGTCGGTGATATTACCGCCAATGCAGCAAAAATGCGCACGCTGGCACTAGAAGCTCGCGAGCAAGGTGCTGATGTGATTGTCTTTCCAGAGCTCGCACTATTGGGCTATCCACCCCAAGACTTACTGCTGCGTCCAAGCTTGTCAGGTCGCATCAAAAGCGCTTTATCTAGCTTAAGTGATATCGATGACATCGTCATGATCGTTGGCTATCCGCACGTCGATCACCATGGCACGTTCAACTCAGCAGCCATCCTGCATAATGGGCATCAAAAAGGCTTTTATCATAAGCAAATATTGCCAAACTATGGCGTGTTTGATGAGCGCCGTTACTTTGACAAAGGTCGCAATCAAGTCCTATTTGATTATAAAGGCATCACTATTGGTCTGCTCATCTGTGAAGACTTATGGGAGAAAGGCCCTATTTCTGACCTCAAAAAGCAAGGCGCGGATCTGGTCATCAGCTTAAATGCCTCACCTTTCGAAATTGAAAAGCAAGACAATCGTAAAACCATGCTGACCAAACGCAGCCGTGAGAATGGCCTCCCCATCATCTATGTCAATGCTGTTGGCGGTCAAGACGACTTGGTCTTTGACGGTGGCTCTATGGCAGTGCAAGCTGATGGTAGCGTTGCCCACGAAGCGCCACGCTTTATGAACCAATTGCTACTCGCCACCTTAGATGTCAAAACTGCCAAATTCAATGCGCAGTCTAAAGCACCTTTGACCCTCAGCCGCGAATCAGAGATGTATCAAGCGCTGGTAGTTGGCTTGCGTGATTATGTCAACCTTTCAGGATTCTCTGGCATTATCGTCGGTTTATCAGGTGGCATTGATTCGGCATTAACGCTGTGTATCGCAGTCGATGCCTTGGGTGCGGATAAAGTTTATGCGGTCATGATGCCCTATGAATATACGTCACCAATCAGCCTAGAAGACGCACAAGCACAAGCCCGTCGTCTAAATGTTTCTTATACGGTTTGTCCAATTTTTGATGCGGTCGAAGGTATTCGTCATACACTTGCCCCGCTATTTAATAAATCACCTGCGGACACCACTGAAGAAAATATCCAAGCACGTGCGCGCGGTGTTGTATTGATGGCACTATCCAATAAATTTGGTCATTTGGTCATCACGACTGGCAACAAATCAGAGCTGGCGGTTGGTTATTCAACCTTATATGGTGATATGGCAGGTGGCTTCGATGTGCTAAAAGATGTTTATAAATCACAGGTTTATAAACTGGCCAGCTATCGCAACCGTTTAGAAGACACGCCTGTGATTCCTGAGCGTGTGATTACCCGCCCCCCATCAGCCGAGCTACGCCCTGACCAAAAAGATCAGGACAGCTTACCTGACTATGACATCTTAGACGGCATCTTGATGTCTTATATCGATGAAGACATGGGCTATCAAGATATCGTAGATAAAGGGTTCGATGCTGACTTGGTCGCCAAGGTTATCCAAATGGTCGACAATAACGAATTTAAACGCTGTCAGGCACCAATTGGCACGAAGATCAGCCATAAAGCCTTTGGTCGTGAGCGTCGTTATCCATTGGTGAATAAATGGTCGATAAAAGGCTAGGTTGCAACCATTGTCTGACTACTACCGTAAAGAAGTCAGACAATGACAACCTCCTTGTTCAAAAATCAATCTGTAATTATTAGCTGGGTGCTTGCCCAGCTTTTTTAGTTTCTGACTAGAACGTGTTGAACATTCACAAATAATCTTTTCGCGTCCACAAATTGAACCCTTTATTTTTAACCTAACTACCCTACCTATTTCTATCCGAGTATCTCATGAGCTTGCTAACTGCTGGTGTGTTTATCTTTTTATTAATTGCGCTCAGTGCCCTTGTCTCCAGCTCCGAGCTAGCACTAGCCTCCGCCCGAAAAATCAAACTACAAGTGATGGCCAAAGAAGGCGAAGTGCGCGCGCTTGATGTTCTCAATATGCAAGAGCATCCTGGCAGTTTTATTACTGTGGTACAGATCGCGCTCAATGCGGTGGCCATTTTGGCAGGTGTTATCGGCGAATCAGCCATCAGTCCTTATTTAGAGCGTCTATTCGGTCATGAAGCGCTCGCCTCTGTTGTGTCATTTATCATAATCACCAGTGTTTTTGTGCTGTTTGCCGACCTGATGCCCAAACGTCTTGCCATGTCCAACTCTGAACCGATTGCTATCAAAGTTGTGCGGCCAATGATTTTTTTAATTTTCATATTAAAACCGATTATTTGGGTCTTTGATGGTGCAGCGAACCTGATTTTTAACTTATTGGGTATATCGACTGTCCGTCAAGATGAGATGACGTCAGAGGATATCTACGCAGTGATGGATGCTGGTGCAGAAGCTGGGGTGATTAAACATCAAGAGCATCATTTGATCGAAAATATCTTTGAGATGCAAGAGCGCACGGTGACCTCAGTGATGAATCCACGCGAACACATCGTTTACTTCGATACCAAGGTCAGTACGGAACAAGTGGTTGAGGTCATGATCAAACAGCCACATAATAAATTTTTGGTCTGCCATGACGATGATCTAGAGCATATCATTGGCTATGTGGAGTCACGCAGTTTTTTAGCCTTGGTGCTTAACCAACAAGAGGTCAGCTTAACAAATAAGGCCTTGTTAAAACCGGCGCTGTTTGTGCCTGATACTTTATCTTTGTTTGAAGTGTTAGAGATGTTTAAATCAACCGGCGCTGACTTTGCCGTTATCATTAACGAGTATGCGCTGGTCGTTGGAGTGATTACCTTAAAAGACGTCATGAGTATTGTCATGGGCGAGCTGGTCACCCTAGAAGATCAGCCCATTGTTCAGCGTACTGATAACTCTTGGCTCATTGACGGCATGACCCCAATCGAAGATGTGATTCGTTCACTTGGCATTGTCAATCTACCGCACAGCCAGAACTACGAAACGATTAGCGGCTTTATGGTGTATATGCTACGCAAAATCCCGAAGAAAACTGACAGCATCGAATATGCCAATTATCGCTTTGAAATTCTTGCGACTAATAACCTCAAAATTAACCAGCTACTCGTGACTAAGCTCGAAGAAGTGGCTTAATCAGCTCAACATGCACTAACCTCTACTACCAAATATGGCGGTGCCGACTCGCACCATGGTCGAGCCATTGGCAATCGCCTCTGCCATATCATCACTCATGCCCATACTAAGCGTATCCCAGCCAGTTAATTCTGGATAGTCACGCTTGATGGCTTCAAATAATTGCTTGGTGCGGCTAAAAGCATCAGTGTTGGTTTTAGCAGGGATAATCATCAGTCCACGCAATTGCAGACGCTCATAACCTTTCATTGTGGTTATCAATTCCGGTAACTGCGCTGGCAAACACCCTGACTTGCTGTCTTCATTATCAATATTGAGTTGAATCAGAACGTTCAATGGCGGCAACTCGCTTGGACGTTGCTCATTCAAACGCTTCGCAATGATGTCGCGCTCAACCGTTTGTACCCAATCGAAATGCTCGGCAATATCACGCGTCTTATTACGTTGGATACTACCAATATAATGCCAAATAATAGACTCGCCTATTGCTTGAGATTTTAGGGTACTGATTTTTTCGATGGCTTCTTGCAGATAATTTTCCCCAAAGTGGCGTTGTCCTTGCTCAGCTAAAGTAGCAATCATCTCGGCAGGCTTGGTCTTAGAAACCGCAAGTAAAATGACCTCGTCTGATGCGGTATCTTTGGCTTGTTCACCTGCCTGCGTCACTTGTCGTGTGACCTGTTGCCAGTTATCAATAAGGCTTAATTTATCAAAATTATTTTCAGTATCTTTCATATACAGCTCACAAGGATAAATGGTTCGATTGTTTGTTTTGATTTTTATTGATCGCACTATTTAAAGATTTCATAAAAATTTTGCCATGAGCAAAATTTACACAATAAATAAATGACTGTCTAATTTTACATTTTCTTAGCCTAGTAGATGGTTAAATGCCAAGAGTCTTGTTATGATATTGTTACATGGTTTAACATACACTACTAAAGATAATAGTAATAGTAACAACCATAGCCTAGCTCATCGCTAAATAACTGATCTAGCAGAGGATGATTGATAAGGTTATCGTTTACAGCCTGCTGCTATGCTCTTTTTGTCTTACCCTTATTCATTGATAGGAATGCCTGATTATGGCTGAAAAAAACAATCTAAGCATCGAAGATCTGCTGCGCTTTACGGTCAAACATAAGGCATCAGATCTACATATTTCAGCCGGTATGCCAGCGATGATTCGGGTCGACGGTGAGATGACACGCATCAATATGCCAACGATGACGCATCAAGTCGTGCATCAGCTGATTTATGACATCATGAATGATAAGCAGCGTGCTGACTTTGAAGAGTTTTATGAGACGGATTTTTCTTTCGAGATTCCCAACTTAGCGCGTTTTCGGGTCAACGCTTTCAACCAAAATCGCGGTGCAGGCGCTGTCTTTCGTACCATTCCTTCCAAAGTACTGACTATGGAAGACTTGGGTATGGGTGAGGTGTTCAAGCGTGTGTCAGATCTCAAACGTGGCGTCGTCCTAGTAACAGGTCCGACAGGCTCAGGTAAATCAACCACGCTCGCTGCTATGATTGATTATATCAATGAAACCCGTAAAGAGCATATTTTAACCATCGAAGACCCGATTGAATTTGTCCACGAATCTAAAAAAAGTCTGGTTAACCAACGTGAAGTACACCGTGATACCTTAGGTTTCGAGCCAGCGCTACGTTCAGCATTGCGTGAAGATCCTGATATTATCCTTGTTGGTGAGCTACGTGACCTTGAGACCATTCGTCTGGCCTTGACTGCTGCTGAGACCGGTCACTTAGTTTTTGGCACCCTACACACCAGCTCAGCGGCTAAGACCATTGACCGCGTGATCGATGTATTCCCTGCAGCAGAAAAAGACATGATTCGTGCCATGCTGTCGGAGTCGCTACAAGCGGTAATCTCACAGACTCTGTTGCGTCGTCAAACTGGCGGACGAATTGCCGCGCATGAGATTATGCTGGGTACGCCTGCTATTCGTAACCTAATTCGTGAGAATAAAATTGCCCAGATGTATTCGGCTATCCAGACAGGGGCCGGCGATGGCATGATTACTCTAGATCAAACGCTTAAAAATCTTGTGACAAAAGGCACGATCAGCAAAGACGTTGCTCGTCCTTATGCGAAGCAGCCCGATGCATTTTTATAGTAGCGCTGATTTGATCAGAGCTACTAACTGATAGCCAGCGACCTTTTTATGCACCTTATTTATTTTTAATGGTCATGATTACTGATCTTTAAAAATGGACTTTAGACAATTTTTAATCGATTTACATCGAATGCAGGTACGATATGGATATTGATAAATTATTACAGTTAATGATCAATAAAAATGGCTCCGACCTTTTTATTACCGCTGATGTAGCGCCTTCCATGAAGATAAACGGGAAAATTCTGCCCGTTGGTAAGACGCCTCTAAGCGCCGAACAAACCATGCTATTGGTCAAAGGGGTAATGACGCCAAGCCAACAAAAAGAGTTTAAAGAGACAAATGAATGTCAATTTGCCATTACTGATGAAGCACAGCAAGCGCGCTTTCGAGTCAGTGCCTTTATACAACGCGATATGGCGGGCATGATTTTACGGAAAATTGAGAATAAAATTCCAACCGTTGAAGAACTACGCTTGCCGCCAGCATTGAAGGAGCTGGCCATGAAAAAACGCGGTATTATTTTATTGGTTGGTGCAACCGGCACCGGTAAATCAACCACTCTGGCTTCCATGATCGGTCACCGTAATCAAAATTCTCACGGTCATATTATTACCATCGAAGACCCGATTGAATTTGTTCATAAACATCGTGGTTGTATTATTACTCAGCGTGAAGTCGGTATCGATACCCACTCTTTTGAGGCCGGTCTAAAAAACACATTGCGCCAAGCACCAGATGTTATTTTGATTGGTGAAATTCGTAACCGCGAGGTCATGAGTTATGCAATCCAATATGCAGAGACTGGTCATTTGGTATTCGCCACCTTGCACGCCAACAATGCCAACCAAGCAATTGACCGTATCATTCATTTTTTTGAAACCAGTCGCCACAATCAGTTATTTATGGATTTGTCGCTTAACTTACAGGCCATCATCGCGCAGCAATTGATTCCAACCCCAGACGGTAAAGGTCGGCGGGCAGCCATTGAGATTTTGTTAAACTCACAGCTGATCAGTGACTATATCCGTAAAGGAGAAGTGCACGAGATCAAAGATGTCATGACTCGCTCCCGTGATAGCGGTATGCAAACCTTTGACCAAGCGCTCTTTGATCTATACGAACAAGGCGAAATCACTTATAAAGAAGCCATTCTCCACGCTGACTCTCCTAATGACTTACGTCTCAAAATTAAACTTAGCAGTAAAAATGGTACGGCTAATTTAGACGAAGGTGCTGATAGCTTATCGTTGGATGTCAGCTAATCTGTAGCAAGTAAGCAAATCACACAATAAAAACAGCCCTCATGATTGAGGGCTGTTTTTATTGTGATACCGCAGCTGTCTGCAAAAATAACTGCTCTTAAGGCTATTATTTTGCGCTGTCGCGACATTCTTGATTGTTACAAATGCCGTATAACACCAGAGAATGACCCGATAGCTTAAAGCCATGATCGGCGGCTACCTTGAGTTGTTGTTCTTCGATAAGCTCGTTATGGAACTCGATAATCTTGCCGCAAACATCACAAACCAGATGATCATGATGCTCTGCCTGAGTGATCTCAAACACGGATAGATTATTTTCAAAGTTATGGCGCTCAACAATACCTGCTTGTTCAAACTGCGTCAGTACTCGGTAGACGGTCGCTAGTCCCACATCTTCACCTTGCTCAATCAGTGCTTTGTACACCTCTTCTGCACTCATATGATGAAGCTCTGCGCACTCAAGCAACTCTAAAATTTTGATACGCGGTAACGTTACCTTTAATCCTGCTTTACGTAAATCTTGATTGGTAAAAGAAGCCATAATATCCCTTCTGACTGTTAAGTCTTAGCAAATAAAAACTAAAAAATATGAGGTAAATAATCGCCAGTGATTATTATTAATTAAATACTAAAGATCCAAATCTCAGTAGCCCAGCTTGTCTTGCATAAATTTTTAGCGTGGTTAAGGCATATAGATGTCACCGCAAGTCTATGAATTTAAAATATAAAACATCCAATGCCTTAGGTAGTGTTTGGTAAATAATGTCGTAAGTGGTAGGCAATTGCAAGTAAATGACGTATCATTTGTCCAAGATTGTCGGCAAGACCAGCACCAACACCCCTTGACCGTACCTAATCCATTTTTTATGAGTCATCTTACCATGATAAAGACATTAAATTTTCGTCCGTTAAGCCGTGCAAGTACATTACGCAAGATTGTCATGACCGGTATGCTTAGTGCCTCGGTTGTGATGTCTGGCTGCTCATTACTGAGTGTTTATAAAATTGATTTACCTCAAGGGACAGCCATTACCCAAGTGCAAGCTCAAAAATTGCAAGTGGGCATGAATCAAAACCAAGTCCTCTATATTTTGGGTAGCCCAGCGATTAAAGACACGCTGGAGCCTAAACGTTGGGACTATATTTATGATTACAAAGCAGGCACAGAAGGCAGCCGCAAAGGCATCGCTGATGTCAAAAATGCCAGCCAGCATTTGGTCATTTATTTTGATGACAACGGCTTAGTCAGTCGCATCGAAGGCATTGAAACCCTTCCTGCTCAATAAATCAGATTATAAATTTATGCTTAATGATTGTTAGGGCGTGTCTTTATTTCAAAATAGCAGACTTAATAATGCTTAAGCTAAATAATAGTCCGGCTAAACCATTAACCTCGAGACTTACTTTTGCGCTGAGACATAGGATCAGCGCTTAAGCTGCGATAGACTTCTATTCGGTCGAACGGCTGCAATGGATAGCTGAGCGGCTGCTTTTGGGCATATATCCCTACATGCCAACGCTTAGCTGCTGGCGTTGGCACTTGTTCCACTTCTTCACACCACCTTGCCAATGCTGGAAATTGCATCAACCAGCCTGCTTGCGCGAGTGCCTCGTACAAAGTAGTCCCTTCAGCGACTGATAACGTCAGATAATGCTGACGCTTTGCCTCTTCAGCATACGCCAGATAAACCGTCATTAGCTTATCCACTGTATCACCCAACCTATCAACGCCAACAGTAGCGCCACTGGTACAACCAGACGTATCGCTATCCGCCATAGATTATAGAACGCTTCATTGCCAAAGTTTAGAGACTTGCGCAAATGACTGATCTTCATCTGCCAACCGGCGAAGATGGACAACAGCAACACCGCGATACTACTGATAATAACCAGTATACCTACCAGCCATATAGTGGGTATGGCGATGACTAGTACCAGTGCTACCACAAAAGTGATCACCAAGCTGGCCAACAGCCCAAACTTATGCGCTAACTGCTGTACGCTATAATGTAGCAAATAGCTGGCCACAAACAACACCCCTAGCCAATATACCAGCTGTCCAATCGGTGGTAATGCCATACCACTGATAAATAGTGCCACAATCCCAACCAACAATTGCACTATCCAGATGGGCAATACCAATTTGCTCGCACGATATTCTTGATTGGCACGAGTGCGTGCTGGTTTTTGTGCATTGATATTATTCACATCTACCGCTGTGACGACTTGCTTGGTTGATAAGTGTTGACCGAACCAATATAGCCCTGTACCTGCCCCCACACTGACCAACGCTAAAGCAACCGCGCGCGCCCATTCACCTAAGCTGATACCAGTCATCGCAAAATTAATATTTGGCAAACCATTTGCAACGCCTAGCACCAAACCTACTAGCATTAAACCTAAACCAATCGGTAAAGGCGTAACACCGAGTAAGCTTAATAAGATAGCAATGACCATCAATCCCGCAGCGATCGCAAAGCTGGGGACGTCAGGTGCACTATTAAGGTCAGTAAGTGCCGATACAATACCAGTGCTAGCACCTGATATAACTAGCGCAGCAATAACAATCGAAACCAGCGCTGCCAACCAACCAAAGCTGCGCCATAATGGACTGGCATCAGCCTCACGAGTGAGTTTCTGCATACCTGCGAACGGTGCATCGACACTACGATAGGCGAGCGCAATCTCGGCATATACTACGGGCAGTGAGACCAAGAACATTGCCAAGAGCCAAAGCAACCAAAAGTCAATTTCACCAATGGCTGCAGGTGCAAACCAGCGAAACAACAATAGTGGCAACAGCGCTGCGATAAAATAAGAAGCATAGCGGGTCATCATAATCTAAATCCAAACGATCTAAAGTGAATAACGATAATTAATAATTATACAGACCAAGCAAAAGCATCTGTAGGTAGGCTTATAATCGTCTATATAATATAAAGGTATGTACAATATAAGGGACTGGCAGTTATAAAAAAACCCCGAAATCGGGGTTTAATAACTAAATAATGACTGACACGTAATCAGCGGCTTAATGGCAGTATGCTATGAAGCAAACGCTGAATGCTTGCACTTAGTGAACAGCACTCACATAATCTGCCAAAATACGGATATCGCGATCTGATAGCTTAGAGGCTACCGTCTGCATCATACCTTTTTCGCCTTCTTTTGCCGCATCATTGGCACGTTTTTGATCATCGCTATCGATGTCATCTTCACGTCCAGCTGCACGGAACAGTTTTAGCTGAGTGGCGATATATTGAGAGTGTTGTCCACCTAAACGTGGAAACGCTGCCCATGTGTTACCAGCCGCATCTGGACCATGACAACCTGCACAGCCAATAATGCCACGAGATTTGTCACCACCTAAAAACAGCTTGGTCGCTTCTTGGTTGGTTGCCGGATTACCGAAGCCAACTCCCCAAGGCGCTTGGCTAGCATAATAGCCTGCCACATTGGCCAAATCTTGCTGTGATAAGTTCGCCACTTGCGACTGCATAATACCGTTCTTACGGTAACCGGCTTTAAAGTTGACCAACTGTTTATAGAGATACTTAACATTTTGGCCGCCCAAATTAGGCTGAGCAGGAACCACACTGACACCGTCAACACCATGACAAGCAGCACAGACTGTTTCTGCAATTTGCTTGCCAGCGTTAACGTCATATTCGGGAACAACAATAGCAGCTTGTACGCTGAAACTTGCAACGCATAAGCTGGCAGCAGCGATTAACTTTTTCATTGATACAAATCCTACTAACTCGGCGTAAGTATTATTTAGAGTGATTGCATCGACAAGCACATTGATATACGTCGCGCTACTATATAGCGAAGTCAGCATATATTTTATGGGTTGGTCACAAACAGTCTGAAAGTACTTACTAACATCAGGGTTTATTTTGGATTATTATAGCAAGACTTTATAGTATTTGCCTACTTAATCGTAGTAACCACTGGTTTTTCTATTAGCGCTACTATAGGATGCTGCTTGAAAAACAAAAAGCGCATGAAGTGAGTGCTTCAAGCGCTTTATTTCTTTTATCTAAAATTTTGATCCAGCAGCTGTTATTTACTCATGTAGTCAATCAGTTTACGGTAATCATCATTGCTACAGTTATCACAAAGTCCGCCAGCTGGCATCTGTGTCATACCACTTTTGACTGAGTTAATTAGAGCTGGCATGCCTTTTTGTTGTATTAGCTGCTGCCACTTAGCACTGTCGCCTTTTTTGATAGCATTCAACGCGCCACTATCGTGACAAGCTGCACATGAATTGTCGTAGGTTGTGGCAATATCAGCAGCACTGGCGCTGGTTGTCATGGCTGTCGTTAGGACAAGCGCTGCACCACTGCCAATTAGTAGACGGCAAGTTTTGGTAAAAAGTGTGGTGATTGCAGACATAGGGCACCTCCTTAATTTTTTCGTACGCTTAATTAAATACCAACTTAATTAAATACTATAATAAACGTTTTTCATTAAACATTGTAACAATATATGTCAATTTAGTATACATGAATCGAGTTTGACTTTAGTAACGCTTTTTTATGCGAGGAAAACTTTCGCTAAGCGCTACTACACTTTAATGGTATGCTGTCATTTATATAAGACTAATCACCGTAATTTCAATAAGTAAGACGGTTAATAGTATAGAATAGTCACTGGTTTAAAACAGCGATTGTTGTCAGCAAGAGCCACTCGTATTCTATCTATTTAATGCGTCGCTTTGATGATTAGCCAACCACCAATTCTCACTACCGTATCCAATTTTTTGCAGATTAATGAGCCATTTATGAGTACCCCGTTCACAGATGTCGCCGCCGAACATGCGGTGTTTAATACCAAATCGCGCCAACGAATTCAGCAAACTGAGTTTATGACGTCAGCGCCTACTTTTCGCCTTTGTCCGCCTGATGTCGGGTTAGAGGTTGCTTTTGCAGGACGCTCAAACGCGGGTAAGTCCTCGGCCATTAATGCATTGACCAATCAGCGGCAGTTGGCGCGCTCGTCCAAGACCCCTGGTCGTACGCAGATGATTAACTTTTTTAGTATTGGCGATAAGCACAGACGTCTGGTTGATTTACCAGGCTATGGTTATGCTGCCGTGCCGCTGGAAATGAAAAAAGAATGGCAGGTCGAATTGGAAGAATATTTGGTATCACGCTCAAGCCTAGCAGGCTTAGTGCTGATGACAGATATTCGTCATCCGCTCAAATTCTTTGATGAGCAAATGCTATTTTGGGCCAAAGAGGGTGAGCTACCCGTCCATATTTTGCTGACTAAAGCAGATAAATTGAAGTATGGTGCTTCTAAAAATGCCTTACTCAATACCCGTAAAAGACTGAAAGAGTTAGGTCTTAAATGTACCATTCAGTTATTTTCAGCCTTGAGAAAAGAAGGCCTCGATGAATTGGCTGGTGTGATGGGCAATTGGTACGATTACCAGCTTAATGATAACAAAATCATTGAATCCTCTTTTAATCTGCTCGATGATGACCCGCTCGAAGAAGAATTGCTCGAAGATAACGAACAGTCTGATAGTGATCAGCCTGCTAATAAACAATCTAATAATGAGCTGCCAACTGATAAATAAATAGCAGACCATTAGTTAGGGCGTGTCATCAATTAGCACATTGATACATTTAGTGGTCTTAAAATGGTTAAATTTTGCCAAACATCGTCAGAAATCTTGTCAATATGTTCATATTTACGGTAATTTCTTTCTTGTTTGGTTGCAATTTTCCTCATTTTAAGCCTCACAATCTAAATGAAGACACGCCCTAGTACCATTTTATAAAAATTGATAAAAAAAAGGGTTTATCGCTAATAGTGATAAACCCTTTTTTATTGTCATTTATCTGTCTGCTTTGAGTCTATCCACACAACAGCTCAGCTAACGCTTGCGGTGTGTCAACTTGATAAGTAGGTAACTGGGCAGCCAACTCAGCGCTGGATGCTGTCCCGTAGTTAACAGCAATACTAGTCATGCCAAGTTTATTTGCCATTTGAATATCATAAATACTATCACCGATAAATACGGCGTCAAATACTGGCTGCTGCGTATGATTCAAGATATCCGTCAGCATCTGCGGATCAGGCTTTGAACCTGACTCATCGGCACAGCGGGTAATATCAAAATAATCATGACTTGCCGAAGCATCCAGTACGCGATCCAGTCCACGCCGCTTTTTGCCGGTTGCAACAGCAAGCTTACGACCCTGCTGTTGCAAAGTCTTTAGCATGGTTTCTGTAGGGGCAAAGAACGGTGTGCGATGGCTGTTTGGAATATAATAGTCAGCGTAGCTTTGTTGAATGGCAAGCTTTTGCGCGTCACTGGCCTGCGGATACAAAATCTCAATACCATTCATCAGGCTAAGACCAATGATGCCTTTGACGGCTTGATCGGTGGTTTGAAAGCCATGTGCCTCTCCTGCCACATGCATGGACTCAACAATCAGACCGATTGAATCCATCAACGTACCATCCCAATCAAAAATAACTAGCGTCTTGTCGGCTAAGCGATGATCAGACTGTTTATTCATGAGTTTGCCTTAGTAAATGGTGCGCATTTATTACAGATACTAACATTTCAGATGCTAAAACGTCACGCCGACTTATTGGTAGAAATAAATAAGTGAGCATGACGTTTAGGATCAATACTTAATACCAGCTAAAATGTAACCTGAAACACGAGAGATTCAAGCTTATTCAGGCAATTTGGTTTGCTCTGGCAGCCAGTCAACCATCTCATCGGGCAATGGTGCCGTGATAGTTTTATAACCAGGAATGTCTAAGCGCCATGCATGCAAGCACAGACGATGCACGCCAGATTTGTCATGGACGTTATACTTACTGTCCCCTAGGATAGCATGACCAATATGAGCCAAATGCACACGAATTTGATGGGTACGACCCGTCAGTGGCTTAGCTTCTATCAAGCTGACTGGTTGACCGGCAATCATAAAACGTTCATGGACAATAATATCTGTCTGGCTTTCTTTGGATTGTGCATCCTGAGCCTCTACTTTAACGCGGCGCTCACCGCTATCAAGTGTGTAGCGTAGCAATGGCGCATCGATACGTTGCTCATTCAGGGCGGGTTGTCCTTTGGCAATACACAGATAATGTTTTTGAATAGTCTTATCGACCAAATACTGCTGCAGTGTCTTTAGCGCTGAGCGTTTCTTAGAAATCATCAGCAGACCTGAGGTATCTTTGTCGATACGATGGATCAACTCTAGATATTTTTTACCAGTCACTTCACGCATGGCTTCGATGACGCCAAAATCAAGACCACTGCCACCATGTACTGCAATGCCAGAAGGCTTATTAAGCACCAGCAGGCCATCATCTTCGTAGACCACACGTGCTAATAAGCTTTTGGCAAACTCGGTGCTGATGATGGGTTTTTCACGGGTAGCGAGTACCACCGGTGCGATACGTACCACGTCTTCACGCTGTACTCTATCATGGGCTTTACAGCGTTTATTATTGACTCGAATCTCATCTGAGCGAATCATTTTATAGATATGCGGTTTTGGCAAACCTTTTAGGCGGTTCAGCAAAAAGTTATCCAAGCGCTGGTCGTGCTGATGGCGAGTAACTTCAAGGTAATTAACCTTTCCAAAGTTACTAATCTCATCGTCGGCGCTTTGCGGACGGGTTTTGCTATTAAAAATAGCAGGAGCTTCATGGGTAGTTGCGTCGTCAGTCATTTTGGAGTTTGTCATTTTTAGTTAGGTATTTACACAAAGATTTGTTATAGTTTAACATGTTGAGCGCCAATTAAGCAGAGGTTGCGGCAATAATCGTTATTGTCTCAAACAACTTATTGCCATCTTTACTACTTGCTAGTAACGAGGCATGCCTTGTTCCTCAAGCTAATTTTGCACGCATCATCTAATTTTTAGGACTAAATGCCAAGTAATACACGGCGTAGCGTCCAATAAGCGGTATTTATACCAAACATAATTGCTTCGATAATAGTGACAAACAAGTCCGTTTATCGAGCGATAGCAGTACACAACTACTCATTTAACGCACGACCACGACTTGATTTTTAATCATATTAGGCAAGCGCAGTTGAGCAAGTGACGGTAGTCCGATATTAAGAGTTTAGAGCTGCCTGAATATTGGCGGTCAAACAGATAAAATAGATGCATTATAAAAGAGATATACCCAACCGAGCTAATGAGCCGGTTACCTATTCTGTTTGCCAAGTACGCCCCGCTGAGCAACAGCGCAGTGGCACTCTTAAAATCAGATACCAAAATATATAGATGTTATAAGTTAAAATAATAGATAAAACAATTGAATTGATTTGAGCTAATATTGAGAGGTTCGCTGAATTTAACGGTTTGAAGTATAAACAGTACAGCGAATAAATTGTAACCATGTGGCAAGCGCTTCGATAGACTCTTACAAAGTATATTAAACGCCCTTCACCACTTTACATGTTAATCATCTTGGTAAAATTTATGGTGGCAAGGATGTTAATAGCCAAGCCTCTAAATCGATACAAAACGATTAGCATTCGGTGTTAATATTTTAGCGGCAATCATTGCGAGCCACTAAAATATTAACAGTAGATAACCTTACAGCCTTACACTCTGTATTAGTAGCTACTTAGAACCATCTGTCTGGTACGCTCAAACGTAGTCAATTCATTGTGAGTTAACAGGTAAGCTTTTTATGAGCGCCTCTTAATGCTCCATTTTATTTATCCAACTTTATCTGAGCACGACGCTCCTCTCACATCTGGTATTTTTAGCTGATATCAATATTAGCGTCACTTGATACTACTACCTTCTTGCTTTGGTTGTTTTTATATTGATCGCTGTCCAATTGACAGTCTGAATACATCGTGAATGTGGCTTGCTATATAAAGTCATTTAACGTAAAAGTTTATCATTCAGAGTTTTCCAATATAATAGCCCTTCTTGTCGTTGTCCTGTGTACTCATAGGATAATAGTATGAAACGTATTCTGATCAACGCCACTCAAAACGAAGAAATTCGTGTCGCCTTATGTAAAGGCAATCATCTTTACGATTTCGATTTAGAAAACCGTACCCGCGAACAAAAAAAATCTAACATTTATAAAGGCCACGTCACTCGTGTCGAGCCATCGCTTGAAGCCGTGTTTGTCGAATATGGCTCACAGCGCCAAGGGTTTTTGCCGATTCGTGAGATTTCTGCTGAATATCTAAGCGGCAATCCTCGTGACGAAAACATCAAAAAATTGATCAAAGAAGGCGATGAGCTGATCGTCCAAGTCGAGAAAGAGGAACGCGGCAATAAAGGCGCTGCCCTATCGACTTACGTATCATTGGCTGGACGCTATCTAGTATTGATGCCCAACAACCCTCGTGGTGGCGGTATCTCTCGTCAAATCTCTGGTAAATTACGCGAAGATATGAAGCGTATGCTGGGCAGTTTGGATTTGCCAAAAGGCATGAGCGTCATCATTCGTACTGCTGGTATCGGCAAAACCCAAGAAGACTTACAACATGATTTGAACCATCTGCTCAATATCTGGCAAGCCATCCAAGAACAAAACCAAAAATATCCATCACCGCGCTTAGTCCATCAAGAAGCAGGCGTCGTTACACGCGCCGTGCGTGATTATCTGCGTGATGATATTGCTGAGATTTGGATCGATAACGAAAATGCTTATATCGAAGCGGCAGGTTTTATCGATGCGGTCATGCCAAAACAAGCGGAAAAACTGCGCAAATACACCGATTACGAGCCGATGTTTTCGCGCTTTAATATCGAAAAACAAATCGAAACCGCTTATCAGCGCGAAGTTCGTCTGCCATCAGGTGGTTCGATCGTTATTGACCAAACTGAAGCATTGGTCTCTATCGATATCAACTCAGCTAAGTCAACCAAAGGCTCAGATGTCGCCGAGACCGCTTATCATACCAATTTAGAAGCAGCAGACGAGATTGCCCGTCAACTGCGCTTGCGTGATATGGGCGGCTTGATCGTCATTGACTTCATCGACATGAACGACAATAAGCACCAAAAAGAGGTTGAAAAACGTCTGGTTGATGCTACTAAATATGACCGTGCCCGCGTTCAATTTGGCGATATTTCTAAATTTGGTTTGATGGAAATGAGCCGTCAGCGTCTGCGTCCGTCATTAGAAGAGTCGACCGGTTATATCTGCCCACGCTGTCATGGCAATGGCATGATTCGTGACTTGCGCTCGTTGTCGCTATCCATCATGCGTCAGATCGAACAAATTGCGCTAAAAGAGCGTCAAGGTGAAGTGCAAGCAGAAGTACCGACAGATATCGCAGCATTTTTATTGAATGAAAAACGTGATGCCTTAGTATATCTTGAGCAAGACAGTGGTACGCGTATCACCATCTTGCCACACGCACATTTAGAATCGCCAAACTTTAAACTGCACTTCAACCGTGACGGTTTTGCCCCTTCAAGCTACGAGCGTATCACTGATACTGCCCAAGAACACAGTGATCTTGGCTATAATGTTGATTGGCAAACGGCTGAAAAGGAACGTCCCGAACAGCAGCCTACCCGCCAGCCTCGTCAAACAAGAGATAGCAGCGCTACGAACCAAGCAACTAGCCCTGCAACTACTGCACCACAGAATACTGCTGAGCAGCAGAGCAGCACTGTCAATCATAGCAATGACCGCCGTAATAATACGAGCACTAATAACGCTTCATCGACGCACGCGCCACAAGATAATAAAGCGGCGAACGTCGCTGTTGCAGCACCTGCCGCTGCCATAACGACTCCGTCTCCTAGTGTCGCAACGACTGCCCAACCACAAGCTGTTGCTTGGTTGTCCAATCTATTTGCGCAAGCCCCGCAGGCACAAACAACCAATAGCATCAGTAGTCGTGATGCGGCTGAAGCCATCGAAGCCCTGGTGAATAATGGTGCGCAAAGCTTAGGCTCTTTTGGACAAGTGGATAGCAGTGCGCTGACTGGCAATGCTCAGAATCCATCGCAAACGACTCAACAAGACAATAGTCAAAAAAGTGACAACCAAGCGCCGAATAATAATGCTAACCGTCAACAAGCACGTCGCAACACGGACGGTGATACTGACGACAACAGTGCTGAGGATAGAAGAAGACGTAAGCCACGCAAATCGAGATCTTCTAAGCCGCATCAAAGAAAAGAGCCGCGTGACGACACAAGCAGTGATAACGTAGCCAACAGTAGTGCCGATAGCAGCGCCGCCAATAGCACTGATGACAAATCAGCTGACACCCAAGACAAACGTCAGCAGGATAATAGACGCACAAGTGATCGCAACCGTAATAATCGTCAAGACAACAGCCGTAATAGTAATAACAACGGACATAACGATAGCAACCGCGACGATGCTGAGCAAAAAGACAGCAACACGGCAGATGAGCAAACCCGCACTAAGCGTAAGTCAAACACTCAGCGTAGTTCACGCGGCAAGCTTGAGCGCGGCGAGACATTAACAGCTGATAATGCTAAACAAAATACTCAGAAAACGACTACCAGTGCTAACAAAAACCAAGCGAGCACACGCCGTAATCAAGATCCTAACGAAGTGGTGCTACAGGTCAATGAAGCAACCAATGAGCTTAAGAAACCAGAAGTGGTTCACTTATCTCTGGATGATAGTAAGCCTACACAGGTCACTCATCAATCTGCTGAAAAACCAAGCTCGGCGCGTGACACTACGAAAGATGAAGCTACAAAAGAACGTAGAGAAGACAGTGCAACTCAGCAGAACGATACTAAAGAGAGTACTAACCAGCAAAACAGTGCTGTGGAAAGTACTGACAAGCATGGCACTAATGAGCACGGTACGAATCAGCACGGTACTAGTCAGAAAAGTACTCAGGTAAAAATCACTGCAGAAAAAAGTACTGATATAAAAGATAACACTCAACAGGACAATGAGCCTGTTAGTGATACGCAAAAAAGCAGTACACAAGCAAATACTGCCGAAAGCACTGATGCAGAAGTGAGCACTACGGCAGATCCGGCGCAACAGGCTGCACCTACAGACGACCGTAAAGCCGATGACAAAACAGCGTCTAAAAGCAATAGTGACAGTCAAGCTGATAGTCAGAAGCCAGTAACTACTGAGGCAGCTAACGTAGCAACCGCACCAAGCGCGCAAAAAACTGACGATGACAACGCGACTACGGCCGCGACGGATACTAGCAGCCCTAGTAACTCAGCACTTGAGCTGACACATGACGCATTGTTTGCCAAACGCTACGTGACAGCTAAGAAGTTCGGGCAAGCGAGCAATGACCCGCGTGTCGTTCGTAGTCAGCAAGCGCAATCTGCTGAGCAGCCTCAAGCAACTGAGCAAGCAGTAGCAAGCGCACCAACCATTCGTGGTTCAGTTGGTGATTTTGTTCGTAAGGCATTAACGGATGCAGAAAGTCGTTTAAAAAGTGATGGCGTCATTAGCTGCTTTATTGCTGCTATTGAAGCACATACGCAGAAAGCTCAAACGGCTAGCAATGACACTAACGTTGAAGGCGATTCAAGCGAAAACAAAGGCGACGACAATGACTTTGCCACTCGTCGCTTTGACTTTAGCAACTACGGCTATCAGCCTTTAGCAGCGGATTACCTTGCTCGCTTTGAAGCAATGACGCAAGCGGTCAGTCAGTTTGCAGCGGCACAAGGCAAAACAGCCGTTGAGCCACGCGCTATTGGCAAACGTGCCAGCAACGATCCACGCGGTCAACATCCTGATTATCAGGAACCAGCTGTACTCACTATCCCTGATGAGCAAGCAGCGGAACCAACCGTTTCTGCTAGCGAGCCAGTCACTGAGTCTGAGCAAATCAGTAATGACGTTGATGCGCACAAAGTAGAAGCGACAGCCTTAGCCAATCAAACGCAAGCAGATGATGTTAGCGCTGATAGCGAGCAACTGCTAGAGGCAGAACAAGCGTTAAAGGAAACAAGCGTTGAAAGTCCTGACACCAAGAGCAATGATGTTGAAGAGGTTGAGGTGAAAGGTACTGAGGTGAAAGGTAGTGCTGAGGCTGAACTTGAGCAAACTGAGCAGCCTATAGTAGAGCAATCAACGAAAGAAGAAATTCAGGCGGCCAAGTCAAAAACGACGATAGCCAGTTATAAAAACATGATTGAGAATGTAGCAGAGCAACTACTGCCACAAACTGGCATGTTTAATTTAACCACGCCCAAAGTACCAAAAGCACGCAGTCGTAAGCCAAAGACTGACCATAAAAAGCCGACGCAAGCTGAAAAGCTAGAGTCTGATGAGTCAGACAGCGAAAGCTAATCGTAGAGCTTCAACGTAAAAGCCCCAAAGTTGTCAGCAACATTGGGGCTTTTTTATGTTAGATACTGCTTGGAGCAAGCTATACATTAGTATGATCAGCGAGGTTGACGCTGTAGTGATTTTATAGTGGGCAATCTATACCATATTCCAATCATATTCAGTTCAACACCTTTAATGCGCAGAAGATGCGTCTTTATCCTTACCGCGTATTTTGCCAATGATCGTAATAATCGCGACCATGACCACCCCTACTACTAAGCCAACTAGACCATTTAATAGCGTCGTTGTCACACTTTCGAACATTCCAGTCAAATGCGCCAAGTTTTCGACGCCATGATGTAAAAAGTCGATACCGTGTACCAAGATACCGCCACCTACTAAGAACATCGCCAGCGTCCCAGCGATAGATAAAAATTTCATCAGCTTAGGTGCCGCCGATACTAAAAATGTGCCCACCTTCTGCTTAATATTGCCCGATTGCTTCATCAGATGTAGACCAACATCATCCATTCTGACAATCCCAGCCACCAAGCCATAAACCCCAACGGTAATCGCTATCGCAAGAATGGAGAGTACCAAGCTTTTTTCTAGCAAGCTCGCCCCTGCGGCTGAGCCTAAGGCAATGACAATAATCTCAGCAGACAGAATAAAATCCGTCCGAATAGCACCTTTGATTTTTTCTTTTTCAAAAGCGACTAGGTCGACGGTTTCATCTGCATTGGCTTGCCTACGAGCATTTTGTTCCTCGTCATGTGGTAAGACATGCGGCCAAAACTTATGGATGACTTTTTCAGCACCTTCATAAGCCAAAAATAGACCACCACACATCAGTAAAAACGTGACCAAAGGCGGATAAATAGTACTGATTAATAACGCTGCGGGTACTAAAATGAGCTTATTGATGAATGAGCCTTTGGCGACCGCCCAAACCACAGGTAACTCACGACTGGCTTTGACACCTGTTACCTGCTCAGCATTAAGGGCTAAGTCATCACCTAGCACACCAGCGGTTTTTTTTGCGGCCACTTTGGTCATGACCGAAACGTCATCGAGTATTACACTGATATCATCAAGTAGGGTTAATAAACTTGCACCTGCCATACGCGTTCCTTAGCGTGAATTCGCTTAAATTAGTAAATGTTGCAAAATGACGTTAATGTCGTCATAAAAGTGATTATAAGCAATAGATTACCTAGACATAAGGCGATATTAAATAGTAAAAATGTATTTTATTTTGCAAGGTTTAGCCGCTATCGATGCATTGTATTTACGAGTGGCATAAAAAACAGCCTTTAGAGATTATTAAAAAAAATATGTTAATATAACCTATATTATTACTTATCCTTTATGAACAATACATGCTATAAAACCAGTCAACGTTGCCCTTCTTATCATGCGACTTACTCGTCATGATGGGTCAGAGAATACAAAAAATCCTTTTATTATGAACCCTTGATTAGGCGTGACTGCCTAAAGGAAATACCCTATGTCCTTCTCTCCTTTTTCTAAAGCCATACCAACTGCCGATAAATTTTCACGTAACCCTTTGTCTCGGGTCATTATGGGTGCCTTATTAGTCATCGTCGCGGCTGGCTGCTCAAACAATAGTGCGGATGCCACCAATAGCAATGCCAGTGTGGTCACAGCGCTCCAAGCCAACTTAAACGCTTCTGGCATTGAAGAAAAAATCGTCTCAGCTGTGCCGACAGATATGGATGGTATTTATTGGGTGACTGCTGAAGGACTGCCTGCTTTCTTTACTGATAAATCTGGTAAACACATTATTCAAGGGCAGATTATCGCTGTGGGTGACGCGGCTCCAGTTGATATCAGTGCGGCACTAGTCGCTAGTACCGCGCAAGAAGCGCTAAAAGCCGTCGATAAAAAAGAGATGGTGATTTATCCAGCAAAAGGCACGACCAAAGCCGTTGTCTATGCCTTTACCGATGCAGACTGTGGCTACTGTCGCAAATTACACTCAGAGATGGATGACATCAATGCGCGCGGTATCGAAGTGCGTTATCTAGCATGGCCACGCGGTCAAGAGTCAGTGCCAAAAATGGAAGCTATTTGGTGTAGTCAAGATCGCAAAGCTGCCATGAATCAGGCAAAAATGGGCACCAATGTACAAGCGCCTAGCTGTGCCAATCCTGTACAAGCGCATATGGCTTTAGGGTCAAGGCTTGGGGTACGTGGTACACCTGCTATCTTTACTGAAGCAGGAGAGCAAGTGGGTGGCTATCTACCAGCCGCAGAATTGGCTCAAGCAGTCGGTGCTATTTAATCGATCGCCATATTATATTTTTGATATTGTTGACCCCAGCGACATTGAGTAGACGTCACAAGCGCTTGTCGGTATGATACGATAAAGCGCGATGCAAAATTAGTATCACCCTTTTATCTAAGCATTTTTTATTCAACTATAATGAAGTATGTAGACGAAACAGCGATAAAAAAATGCGCACAACAGCCTTTAGGTTTAGTACTGTAAGCTCATTTGTCACTGTTATCGCGTTATACTCGCTTCATTATATTTAACCTCTTGAGGATACTGTGAGTAATTCCATCAAACTAGCGATACTTGGTCTGGGCACCGTCGGAACGGGCGTGATCAATCTAATCCATGACAATTTAGAAGAGCTAAAACGCCGTAGCGGACGCGATATTATTATTACCGAAGTTGGTACGCGTCGTCAGCGTGATGATATTGATTCAAATATCACGCAAAACAGTGACTTGATGGCAATTGCGGCAAGCGACAATGTCGATATCGTTATCGAAGTGATTGGTGGTACTACCCTAGCCAAAGACGTTATCATGCATGCTATCAAAAATGGCAAACATGTGGTCACGGCAAACAAGGCTCTACTCGCTGAACACGGTAATGAGATCTTTGCATTCGCTGAAAAAAACAACGTCCATGTCGCTTATGAAGCGGCGGTGGCAGGCGGTATTCCGATTATTAAGGTGATGCGTGAGGCGCTTGCTGCTAATAAGATTGATTGGCTCGCAGGTATCATCAACGGTACTGGTAACTTTATCATGACCGAAATGCGTGACAAAGGTCGCCCATTTGCTGAGGTATTGAGCGAAGCGCAAGAGTTAGGTTATGCAGAGGCTGACCCTACTTTTGATGTTGAAGGTATTGATGCTGCTCATAAACTGGCACTACTTGCCTCAATCGCGTTTGGTATTCCGCTACAGTTTGATAAAGTTTACTGTGAAGGTATCACTGGCATTACCCTGCAAGACGTCAACTATGCCGAAGAGCTTGGTTACCGTATCAAGCATTTAGGGTTTGCCGTACGCCGTGATGGTCAAGGCAATGCTGATGATGCTGGTGTTGAATTGCGCGTACACCCGACGCTTATCCCACAAGACGCGTTACTTGCCAACGTCAATGGCGTAAAAAATGCGGTGCTGGTTAACTCACATCCACTTGGACAAACGCTGTATTGTGGTGATGGTGCAGGCGCGGGTGCAACCGCTTCTGCGGTGATGGCTGACGTCATGGACTTGGTCCGTGTCCTAGGCAATACTGACTGTGACGATCAAGGCAACAGCAATCAAAACAACCACGGCCACCACGTGCCGCATCTTGCGTTTATTCCTGAACAGCTGTCAGACACACCGATATTGCGTGCTGAGCAGATGATCACTGGATACTACTTACGGGTACATGCTTATGACAGTCCGGGCGTGTTGGCAGACATCACTCGCATCCTAAGCGATGCGGGTATCAATATCGATGCAATTTTGCAAAAACCTGCGCACAAGGTTGGTCAAGTACCTGTCATTATATTGACGCTACCTGTGGTCGAGAGCCAAATGAATCTTGCTATCGAAAAAATTGAAAAGTTAGATACCATTACTGATAAAGTAGTACGCATTCGCTTAGATGAGCTAGCGTAAATAAAATACTTAATCAACCAGACCTTTAGTAATACAAACAATAGCTAGCTGATCAGCGTCTGGTTTTTTGAGTAAAGACTTTTAATTAAAACATGCAACAAGGAATAATAACGATGTCAAATGATGCAATTGTAATTTTAAACGGCGCACGTACACCAATGGGCGGCTTCCAAGGCGTACTAAAAGACATGAGCGCCACCGATCTTGGTGCTGCTGCAATCAAAGCCGCTGTCGAACGTTCTGGCGTTAGCGCTGATAACATTGATGAAGTTATCATGGGTTGTATCTTGACCGCAGGTTTGGGTCAAGGCCCTGCCCGTCAAGCGATGCGTAAAGCAGGATTGTCTGATGCGACTGGTGCTGTGACTATCAATAAGCTTTGCGGCTCAGGTCTAAAAGCGGTTATGCAAGCACATGACGGTATCAAAGCTGGCAGCTTCAATGTCGCTGTTGCCGGTGGTATGGAGTCAATGACCAATGCGCCTTACCTCATGCCAGGGTCACGTGGCGGCTACCGTATGGGTCATAAAGAAGTCAAAGACCATATGTTCCTAGACGGTCTAGAGGATGCTGAAACGGGTAAGCTAATGGGCATGTTCGCTCAAGAAATGGCGGACGAAAAAGGCTATACCCGTGAGCAGATGGATGAGTTTGCTATCGAATCGCTGAATCGCGCCCTAACGGCTATCAAAGATGGTCACTTCGCAGACGAGATCGAAGCAGTTACCTTTAAAACGCGTAAAGGCGAGCAAACGGTCGATACTGATGAGCAACCAGCACTTGCAAACGCTGATCGCATCCCGACTTTGCGTCCAGCATTTGCTAAAGATGGTACGATTACGGCAGCAAATGCCAGCTCAATCTCTGATGGTGCTGCTGCTGTCGTAGTCATGAAAGAGTCGCAAGCGAAGGCCGAAGGTCTTGATTACCAAGCCCGTATCGTGGCGACTGCTTCAAACTCGCGTCACCCAAGTGAATTCACCATCGCGCCGATCGGTGCAATCGAAAAAGTGTTGACGGGTGCTGGCTGGTCAGTGGCAGATGTCGACCTATGGGAAATCAACGAAGCATTTGCGATGGTCACTATGGCTGCTATGGACGAGCTAAAAATCGACCATGCTAAAGTAAACGTTGAAGGCGGTGCTTGTGCCCTGGGTCATCCAGTAGGTTGTTCAGGTGCACGTATTCTAGTTACACTTATCAACTCTCTCAAGCGTACTGGCGGCAAAAAAGGTGTTGCGACACTATGTATCGGTGGCGGTGAAGCTGTTGCCGTTGCTATCGAACTGCCTTAAACACCAACAGTATTAGAATGTAGTTCTTTAGATAGCATTTAAAACTTAATTTCTTTATTATTTAATCTTTATTTATTATTCAAAAACCGCATTGCCCACTGCTCTGCGGTTTTTTTGTGTCTATTGAACTAAAAAAAGCCTCAAACATTACTCTGTGTTAAAGCACGTTAATTTGTACCCCCATCTGTGTTATGTCACTTACAGCCTATTACATGCAATTACTTCAAGCGCACACTTTGCTACCTTGCTTATATATCTCATCCAAAATCATGATGTTAGGATAGCTACAAGTTGATGCAGAAGCTACTTAACGAAACTAGCCAGACAGTCTGTTTTTAGTAGAACGTTTTTAATAGAACAATAAACGTTTTATGGAAATTTAGCTTTATAAAAATAACCATTAATAATTTACTCATATAAAAGGAAGATAATAATGAGCCAACTAATTCGTTTAAAAGATATTCAAGCTACCCACCGTGATCTTATTGGTGATGACTACTATGATCCAACAGGCAAAGTAGCTTATGGCGTCAATGAAGAAAAAATCGGTAAAATTGAAGGCGCTCTAGTAGAAGATACGACCGGTCGCATTCGTTATTTAATCGTTGATGTAGGTGGTTGGTTTAGCTCAAAAGAAGTATTAGTGCCAGCAGGTTTGGCGCGTATCGTTGGTGATGACGTATTCTTTGATAGCTTGACACAGGCGCAAGTTGAAGCAATGGACATCTATGATCACGACTATCAGTATAGTTACAAAGAGCAATATGAAAAAGACCGTCAATCATTCGTTGCTGATAGCGTACCAACAGAAGAGCGTATGGAAATTGCTGAGCATAACTACGAAGCTCCAAACACGCTAGAGCTGCTAGAAGAACGTCTAACCGTGAACAAAGACCGTATCGTCGCTGGTTTGGTAAAAGTTGGTAAGCATGTCGTTACTGAAGAACGCAACGTCGATGTTGAGCTAGAAGAAGAACACGCTAATATTGAACGTACTAATGTCGATCGCCCTACTGATCGTCATATCGGTGACGTGAATGGTAATGAGAGTATCGAAGTTGAGCTATCAGCAGAACGTGCTCGCGTCGGCAAAGAAACCTACGTTTCAGAAGAAGTGAACGTCGGTAAAACGACTGAACGTCATACTGAAACCATCGTTGAGACCATTCAACGCGAAGAGTTAGACATTGATCGTGATGGTAATGTGGTTGACCGTGAAGGCAATGTTGTCGATCGCGACGGTATCACCGCTGAAGATGTGCGCCGCGCTCGTGGTATGTAATACGTTAAAGACAGTCGCTGGTTATTGCAAATTAGATAAGCAAACAAGCATGCAGCAAGTGACCGTTGTTAGCAACTGAGTATTTTACTTAGTCTATAAAGGCCAGAGCTCGTCTCTGGTCTTTTTTTATGCTAGATGCTATTTTTTCTAACTTGGTGTACTTTATAATAAGTCCTATAGTCAGTTTAATATAAAAAAGATACGACTAATAAATCATCCAATTGATACAAATTTTCTCGCTTGCTGTGTGCTTTGCATTCCAAAGACTTCGATAAAATTATCCCACCGGCACTGTTTTTTGAAGTGAATCGACTATATGATGACGTTAACCGTCATTGGTAAAATTGATGTTTTATAATAAAAAACTTTCAACAATGCATCTTTGAAATCTATTTACTAATAACAAGGAAGACTAAAATGATAGCGAATAATGATAATGACCGTTTAAACCAATCAGTGAATACTGAGAAAACGCTAGCAACTGACACAAATATGCCTATTGCTGAACATGGTGTTGAGACTAAACAAAGTGGTGAAAACGAACTTACTGCTTTGAACCAAAGAGGAAATGGCGGGCGTTTGGAATTATTAGAAGAACGCCCTGTCATCAACAAAGAACGCTTAGATGTAGGCAAAGTAACTGTCACTAAGCACTCTCGAACCAAGACGATTCAAGTGCCGATTGAGTTAATAGAAGAATATATTACCGTCCGTACTGAGTATCATGATGCCGAAAGTCAGGATTTGCTGTCGGGTAATTACGATGATAAAGACATACTGCGCCATGTTGAGCCATCACTTGATAGCAGAGCAGTTATCACTATCAATGACAAGCAGGTCGAAATCGGTGATGAGCCCGTAGAAATCATCTTATCGCGTCAAGTGGCGACCATCACCAAAGATACCTATGTCATTCAAGAAGTTGACGTCAACAAAAGCACGCATACGCATACTGACCGTATTGAAGTCGAGCTCAAGCATGAAGAGCTAGAGGTAATAGAAGAAGGATTTTTGGAGCATGAGCGCACACCTACTCATAAAAAATAGACAGCTTTTTTGAATAACTCAAAAATCAGATATAAAAAAAGCAACGACAACGTTGCTTTTTTCTTGATAGCTTACTGATAGCATTCATAAAAATGAAAGTATAGTCGGTTCAATATAATTTGGATACAAGGAAGGCAAGTGAAAGTACTACAAATAGTAGACTAAGCGAGCCTGACACCGTATCTGATTTATAAAGGACTGACTATAGCAAGGAAAACGAATGAAAGTACTACCTACTGTAGACTAGACGAGTTTGACGAAGCTAGGGCGTGTCCTCATTTTGCTTTTTGGATTTGGTATTATTATGATGTTTTCTTACATTCATAAGTGCTCACATTAGCCGCATCCGCACCTGCTGTTCGCATCACACCGGTTTCGCGCGCTTCATGTGCCACACGCCACTGAACAAAACCTGCTTCTCCATCCATACCAGTCGCGGCCTCAAATACTTCAGGATTGCTAGCATCATTGGTTTTCATCAAGGTTGTCGTTCCTTGAGCGGTAGCAAGGACCACTTGGTTATCAGCATCTTTATAAGTCGCTTCAACTTGTAGTTCAGGGGCACACAAATAATTTATTTGTGTCACACCACCATTCACTGAGGCAACCGTATCGTTCTCTACCTGACTGGCTGACGCATCTGTAGGGGCGACGATCACATCATTAGGTTCGGCAGGGTCAGCAGACATAGGCACAGATTGCTCCGTACTTATATCATCTTCTAGGCTTTGTTCAGGCTCTTGCTTTTGCTGACAGGCACCAACGGTTAGCGCGCCAGCCAATAAAGCTGTCATCGCAACAGAGGTACGCAACTGTTTTAATCGTTCTAAACTCATAATACTCTCCCAAATAGATATGCTAAACACTATAGCGTGTCCATAAATTCACGCCTATGCTGAATTTGTAAGTAATCAATACAAAGTGTCTGGGAATTTCATAAGCGCATGCTTTGAGCATAAAAGTACAGTTTAACCATAGAAAGACGGTCTAACGAATATAAGAAAGCCCCTATCTGAATTAGATAAAGGCTTTCTTATTAGTTTATCAGTCTATAAACACGAGATTATGGCAACTAATGACTAGATTTTGCCATGGCACTGTTTATACTTAAGTCCTGAACCACAAGGACAAGGTGCATTACGGCTGATGTTCATACCAGCGTATGGATTAGGCTCATTAGCATGACCACCATTACCAGCCACAGCAGCACTCATGCCAGCTGCCGCAACACCGCCACCAATGCTCCGGTTCTGTGGTTGTGGTTGACCAGCTGGACTGTTCGAGCTACTATCCAAATTATCCACATCATCATGCTCGAATTGCATGCGCATATGCGCAGCATTCTCACGCTGCTGAATCTCTAACGCTTCTAATTCTTCTTTGGTTGGAATATGCACACGTGATAAATCTTGTACGGTCTCTGATTTAATCGCCCCTAGCATCATTTGGAACAACTCAAATGATTCACGCTTATATTCTTGCTCAGGGTTTTTTTGCGCATAACCACGCAGATGAATGCCTTTACGCAGCTGATCCATTTGCGTCAGATGTTCTTTCCAATGTTTATCTAGGCTCTGGAGCATAAAGTGACGCTCAAGCTGGGCAGCATCTTTTTCACCCATCTGCTCACGGCGACCATGATAATGATCCAGTGCTGTCTGAATGATTTTGGCGCGTAGCCCTTCTTCATCCAAGCGGCGATCTTCATCTAGCCAATCATTAATAGGCATTGATATCTTAAATTCATCTTCCAGCTCATCTTCTAGACTGTCAACATTCCATTGGTCATCGATAGAGCCTGGCGGGATAAATTGGCTGATCATGGCGTTATAGACTTCATGATGCATGATTTCAATGGCTTCTAACAAATCCATATCTGCTAGCAAATCATCACGCTGACCGTAGATGACTTTACGCTGCTCATTGGCAACATCATCATATTTGAGCAAGTTTTTACGCGCATCAAAATCGCGGCTTTCTACTTTGCCTTGGGCGTTTTCAATTGATTTTGAGACCATTTTATGCTCAATGGCTTCGTCTTCTTTGAGACCCATGGCACGCATCATATTTACGACACGATCGCCTGCGAAGATACGCATCAAATCATCTTCGAGCGATAAAAAGAAACGTGACATACCAGGGTCACCTTGACGACCAGCACGACCACGTAGCTGATTATCAATACGGCGCGATTCATGACGCTCAGAACCAATGATATGCAAACCACCCGCGGCAACGACTTGGTCATGCCTAACTTGCCATTCCGCTTTGAGGCGCTTCATCTCTTCTGGGCTGACAGAGTCAATGTCTTCGATAAACGACTGCCAGTTACCACCAAGAATAATATCTGTACCACGACCCGCCATGTTGGTGGCAATCGTGACAGACTTTGGGCTACCCGCTTGCGCGATAATTTCTGCTTCACGCTCATGCTGCTTAGCGTTTAGAACGTTGTGCTTGACGCCTTCTTCATCGAGTAGATAAGACAACTCTTCACTGGCTTCAATCGTCGCGGTACCCACCAAGACTGGCGCACCTTTGGCTTGAATCTCTTTGATTTCGCGGATGATGCCTTTGTATTTTCCTAACTTGGTTAAGAAAATTTGGTCATCCATATCGATACGCGCAATTGGCTCGTGCGTTGGGATAACGATGACATCTAAGTCATAGGTTGACTTAAATTCTGCCGCTTCAGTATCAGCCGTACCCGTCATACCGGATAGCTTTTCATACAGACGGAAGTAGTTCTGGAATGTCGTTGTTGCAAGTGTTTGGTTTTCTGCTTGAATTTCAGCATTTTCTTTGGCTTCTACCGCTTGATGCAGACCTTCTGACCAGCGACGACCAGGCATGGTACGACCAGTATTTTCATCAACGATGACCACTTCGCCTTCATCAACGATGTAATGAACGTTTTTGACAAACACATGATGAGCACGAATGGCAGCTTGTACGTGAGCCAACAATGGCAACCGGCTCGGGCTATATAAACTTTCATTTTCGCCAAGCTCGCCCACTTCAATTAAGAAGCGCTCAATTTTTTCATAGCCTTTTTCGCTAATCTCGATTTGACGATTCTTTTCATCAATCCAAAAATCTTCTTCTTCGTTGTTCTTGTTGGCTTCTTCGTCCTTTGAACGGATTAGCACAGGAATAATGGTATTAATCAACGCGTACATACGTGAAGAATCTTCGGCTTGACCCGAGATAATCAGCGGCGTACGAGCTTCATCAATTAAGATAGAGTCAATCTCATCGATAATACAGAAGTTTAATGAGCGTTGCTTTTTCTCGCCTAAACTAAACACCATGTTATCGCGTAGATAATCAAAGCCGTATTCGTTATTGGTACCGTAAGTGATATCGGCTTGATAAGCATCAATCTTTTCTTGTGGCGGTTGCTGCGAATAAATGACCCCAACCGTCATGCCCAAAAAGCTAAATAATGGACGGTTCAATTCCGCATCACGCGCTGCCAAATAATCGTTGACCGTGACCAGATGCACGCCTTTGCCACTGATGCCATTTAGATACATGGCCAAGGTACCCATTAAGGTTTTACCCTCACCGGTTTTCATCTCAGCGATTTTACCTTCGTGCAAGGTGATACCACCGATTAGCTGCACATCGTAGTGGCGCATGCCATTGACCCGTAGTGACGCTTCACGGCAGACGGCAAACGCTTCTGGTAACAATGCATCTAAGCTCTCACCTTTTTGATGGCGGGCTTTAAACTCTTCGGTTTTTTGCTGTAATTGCTCATCAGACAGGGCTTGTATTTCAGCTTCTCGTGCGTTGATCTTGCTGACCACTTTGCGCATGCGCTTTAGTTCGCGGTCGTTTTTAGTGCCAACGACACTGCCTATAATCTTTGATAACATAATTTTTTGACCTATGGAAATATTCGATAATTAGTGCGCATTAGCTAAGGTTTAGTGTGCTGCCTTGTCATCCTTGTCATCACCCGACTAAGTAACGCTTAACAAAGCACTGATTAACAAAGCACTCATGAATAAGATACTGCCTGATAACATGTCGCCTAATGAAGTATCGCCCAACTAAGTGTGCCGTCATTATATATGGTTATGACGCTGATGGATACAAGGGCAGCGAGCAGATATTTGCCGACGTAAAAATGGCGCAGGACGTGTTAAAATAGCGCTTATACCTTTAAGCTACTTAGCTTTTGAACGCCTCGTTCAAAGCCATAGTTTGATGACTATTCATTCTTATAACCATATCATTTCACCCATCGTAAACTCATCTAAGAACCACAAGAGACCGTGCATGACTGTCAAACCAATCGCTCAAAGCCCTCATTCACCTGAACCGTTAGTCATAGGTGACGCCGTTTACCATTTGGCAGACCATACGCCGATGATGGTGCAATATCTAACCATGAAAGCCAATTATCCACAAGCGCTACTGCTGTACCGCATGGGTGATTTTTATGAGTTATTTTTCGATGATGCCAAGCGCGCGGCACAAATACTTGATATCACGCTCACTCGCCGTGGTACGGACAAAGTAGGCAACACGATTGCGATGGCAGGCGTACCGTTTCATGCGGCTGACAGCTATATGGCAAGGCTGATTGCGGCTGGGCAGACAGTCGTCGTCTGTGAGCAAATCGACGAATCAACCACTGGCAATGCGAGTAATAAATCCAATACACCTACGATGGGTGATAAGCAGAAAAAAGATAAAAGCAAATCGACCGCTGGCAGTATTATGCGTCGTGAAGTGGTCAAAACTCTGACGGCAGGTACGATTACCGATGATGCATTAATTGCGCCAAACCATACCCCTACTGTGGTCGCCATTGATATTGCTATGCCTAAATTGAATAGCAATCAGCCACTACAAGCTGCCATTAGCCAAATGGATTTAGCTGCTGGCACGTTGACCACACAAAGCCTGACAGCGGATAAAAATGATATCGAAGGCTTACAAACCCAAATGCTCACGGTGCTCGCACGCTTCGCGCCCAGTGAATGTATCATTAGCGAAGTACTCAGCGATAGTATTAGCGGTACTGATGCAGAATGGCTGCTATGGCTACGTCAAAATCTTGACTGCCCTATTATAGAAGTCGCTGCCAATGACTTTCATCCTGAGCATGCCAGCTCGACCTTGTGCCAGCAGTTTGGCGTGCAACGTCTAGATGGTCTAGGAATTAGTGCTGCACCGCTGGCGCAATCTAGCTGTGCTGCGCTTATTCATTATGCTCGGCAAACCCAGCAACGTCATGTGCCACAAGTCAATCAGCTTATCGTCGAGTACAACGATGACTATCTAATCATTGATGCTAATAGTCAGCAAAACCTTGAGCTATTTACGCCTGTCAGCAACAGCGGCACTTCATTGATATCGGTGCTGAACCATTGTCAGACCCCAATGGGTAGACGATTGCTGGTACAGCAGATGAAGCGCCCTTTACGTCAACATTCACGTATCAATATGCGCCTAAATGCGATAACCAGTCTTTTGCAGACAGACAATCAAACTGACGAAAATAAACAGCTTAAGCAAAATTTAGAAAATAATTCATTAGTCAGCAACTTACGCGAGACCCTAAATGCCATTGGCGATGTTGAGCGAATCAGTAGCCGAATCGGTCTGATGAGCGCCAAGCCACGCGACTTACGTAAACTCGCTGATGGTATCGCTAGTAGCGCGCAGATTACTACTCTACTGATAAATTCAGGCATTAGCCATGAGCAGTCAGGACTGTTGCCGATGCTAATGCAGCAATTGCCTGACCAGTTACCTGCGGTACAGTCCGTTGCCGAGCTAATTGAGCGTGCCATTATCGCAGAACCGCCTGCCCATACCCGTGATGGTGGTATGCTTGCGGCTGGCTATGATGAAGAGTTTGATCGCCTAACTCATCTACATGACAATATCCAAACGACATTGGATGAGATGGTAGAGCGTGCACGTCAAGAGAGCCAATTACCCAGTCTAAAGGTAGGCTTTAATAAAGTCAGCGGTTTTTATTTTGAACTCCCAAAAATACAGGCAAAAAATGCACCGGCGCACTTTATCCGTCGGCAAACGCTCAAAAGCAGCGAGCGTTTTATTACTGATGAGCTAAAAGATGTCGAGACCGAGTATCTGAGCGCACAAACCTTAGCATTGACTCGTGAAAAGCAGCTATATAATGAACTGTTAACCATTTTAAGCAGCCATTTAGCTGAACTACAACAGCTGAGCGCTGCGATCGCCCAAATAGATGTGCTTAGCAATTGGGCACAGCTCGCAGTGACTTATAACTGGCAACGCCCAGTGATGAGCAATGACTCAAAAGATGATAGTGGCTTAGAAAGCGGCTTAGAAAACAGTCACTCGAAGAGTGGCTTGAATAATAACAGTCAAACCAGTATCGATATAAAAGCAGGTCGTCATATCGTCGTCGAAGCCGTACTAAATCCAACTAATATTGGAAATCGTACCAATCAAAACAGTCATGCGAAACATACTAGCCAGTTCGTTGCCAATGATTGCGCACTTGGTAGCGCTGGAAACCCTGAACGTCTATTGATGATTACTGGTCCTAATATGGGCGGAAAATCGACCTATATGCGTCAAACGGCTCTTATAGTCCTACTGGCGCATTGCGGTAGCTTTGTCCCAGCAGCGCGTGCTCATATCGGTGATATCGACCGTATCTTTACCCGTATTGGCTCGGCTGATGATTTAGCGGGCGGCAAATCCACCTTTATGGTGGAGATGATTGAAACTGCTAATATTCTCAATCAAGCAACGGATAAATCACTTGTATTAATGGATGAAGTCGGGCGCGGTACGGCGACCACTGACGGTCTGGCAATTGCTCATGCCTGTGTCAATCGCTTGGTCGAGATTGGCTGCCTAACCTTATTTGCCACTCATTATTTTGAGCTGACACAATTGTCAAAGGATGGTGAAGCCAATCATGCTAACATTCGTAATGTCCATGTCGCTGCCAGTGAAGTTGATGGTCAATTGCTACTACTACATCAAATTCGCGAAGGTGCCGCCAGCTCTAGCTTTGGATTGCACGTCGCAAAGATGGCTGGCATTCCTATTCAGGTATTGAATGATGCCAAGCGTTATTTAGTAGATAACTTGAAAATAAATAGCGTAAAAACGGAAAATGAAAAAGTTGTTGTTGATAAAGTTGATGACAAAAATGAATTAGCTAAGTCAGTAAAGGATAAACGCCAGCAGGCTTATAATGCTCATCCTCTAGACCAAGAGGTGAGCCATACTACTCAAACATCAAACACACTCAACAATCCACAGCAAAATCAGCTGTTTAGCTTACAAGATGAACTAAGCGCTATCAACCCTGACAACCTAACACCGAAGCAAGCGCATGACCTTCTCTATCATCTTAAGAAATTCATTAGTCATTAAAGGGAATTGTCAAATAGCCTTAAAGGCGCTAAAATATGTCCTATCCTAATATAAGAATTTTCATCTATTTATTAGCTCAACCAATAACAGGTAGACATCACTATGACCTTTGTCGTTACAGATAACTGCATTCTTTGCAAATACACCGACTGTGTGGAAGTCTGTCCTGTGGACTGCTTTTATGAAGGCCCAAACTTCCTCGTCATCGATCCTGATGAGTGCATCGATTGTGCGTTATGCGAGCCTGAATGTCCGGCCAATGCCATCTTCTCAGAAGATGAAGTACCAAAAGATCAAGAAATGTTCACTCAGCTAAACGAAGAGCTGGCGCAGAAATGGCCAAACATTACTGAGATGAAAGGGCAAATGCCAGAAGCTGAAAAGTGGGATGGCGTGGAAGGTAAGATTCAGTATTTAGAGAAGTAGCTAGTTCCTTAAAAAAGCTCCATGTATTGATACAATAAAAAACCACCTAATAGCCATCAGATAAAAAGGGCTGTCAGGTGGTTTTTATATGAGTTAACTTAAATTGGTGAGTATTGAAAACTGTAAAACTTAAAGTTGCTCAATAGAACGGTAAAAGTATCTATCTAATCTTGGTAAATCATCAGTATGCAAAGGTTGCGTTTTATTAAAGAAGCTCGCTTGCGCAAGGCTCTGACTACCGGGACAAGCAAAATTGCACAGCATGATATTTTGCAAGTTTAAACTATAGTTCTCATTAGTGGCCAATATGTAAGCGGCCTCACCAAATACTTCGTACCAATTCCTTAATAGCGTTTGAGTATATCCATGATCTATATTTGGCTTGCCAATAATATTCGCCATAATATATGGGCTAGTATCCTTAAACTTGGTAAGCACCTCAATGGTATATAGATTACTCGCCACATACCTACCTTGAAAAGCATCAATAAGCATAAAGTCATAATAGGCTTCGCTATGGCGATTCAAATAACCTCTAGCATCATCTCCGACGAATTCTATATTAGGGGCTATCGGTTCTCTAAGAAAATGGTTTTCGATAATATTAGGTAAGCCTGTGTCAATATCGATCACCGTCAGCGCCATGTCAGGGTTATGATATGCTACTTCGCTCGGAGTTCCCATACCTGCGCCGCCAAGGAATACTAGAGTTTTAGGAGCGGTTTGTCGAATAGCTTCAACGGTGATTTTTCCATACCAATGACAGTTTTCTTTCGTCTCATATATCCAACAACTACTCGTTGATTGAGTAGGATTATCAGAGATCGTGACAGCAGACTGCCCTTCAAAGTCAATGTATTCTATGAACCAAGCGCCTGTCGCGGTCTGAAAGCCAGTATCGACTTTGCTGGTAAAGATAAAAAATATAGTCACTATAACTGCAGACAGCGCCAGTACATAATTAGTAGCATGAGTTGACTGGGTTACGTCATCGTCGCTATGTACTCGTATAGCAAGCTTGGTGCATAGCCAAGCACTTATCGCAAGCGACGCTATAAGTAACGCCAAACTATTCATCAGACCAATATAAGGTAACAAGAGTATCGGCGTCACAGTCGAGCCAAGCACACTACCTATAGTGGTGATGGCGACCATCATACCGGCGTTTTTACCAGCATCTACGCTGTCGTGGTTTTTATACTTCAATGATAAAAACTGCGTGATGAGAGGAATCGACGTTGAGCCAAACGCCAGCCCTACGCCGAACAGTAGCCCCACGCCCATGGCCGCTATAATCGGATTGTCCGTACTTGAACTCATAAAAGACAGTAGCGGCAGTTGGATAATACAGGCGAGAGCATGCGAGACGGCAGATAATGACAAGACGTGTCCTGCCTTTAGTAGTGCTTGTCTAGGGGTTTTGATCCCTTGAGATAGACGGCCGCCATACCAGTAGCCCACAGCTATCGCAATCAGCACCATCGCTAAGATGATGCCAGTAATTGAGATGGACGAGCCGATATAAGTGGCTGATATCCGAATGGCATAAATCTCGATACCAAGACCAGCGAAGCCCTCGAGCAGGGCGACGATTAAACAAATAGCTAGTACTTTTCTTTGCATATAGAGACTCATAATAAGCGTATCGGATGATAGATGATACTAGCTTATTCTTAACCCCCTGTCATTATACAGAACGAGGTTATGCACTATACATAGCACATTTCAATCTAGGCCGTGTCCGCATTTTAAAAATGCTTAATTGAATTGAGGACACGTTCTAATAAGGACTGTAGATGACATTCAGATAGCGTTGTAATAATAAAGCCAAAACCACTGTCTTAGATGTCGCACTAAATGAGTGATAAATAATCACCTATTAAGACAAGCTGGCATCAAAGGTACAATAAGTCGGCAAATAGTCTGCTGTAATATTGCTACTACAGCTCCATGAACCTTGAGCATTGCGTATCCATTGGAGTTTTTTACCTGCTAGCTCTGGACTCACTTGTGTCGACACTGTCGCGATGATAATGCTTGTCGCCGTCAAAGGATTGGTAATCTGCGCGACGCCAGTATTGCTTGGTAATGGCACTCCTACTTGAGAACCTCCTAATACGAGAGTGGATCCTGTTGCGCGTGGATCACATTCATTCAGACCCAGACCAATGACTGTCCTGCCGGACGCCAGACACTCCTCAACGGTCGTACGTAGTTGGCTCAGCTCACTTATAACTCTCATTGTCTGAGTCCTCCCCATGTAAAGCTGATACTGAGGAATAGCAATAGCAGCTAAGATACCAATGATAACTACAACTATCATTACTTCTATTAAAGTAAAACCAGACTGGGTATGATGGACTGTCATAATTTAAGTATCTATAGGAAATTATATATTTACTAAGCATGATTTATGCCATGACCGATTTTCGTCATTGCTGGTTATTAGTAAGATGTGTATAGATCAGAGTTTTGATAGTATCATTGCTATGCTCAATATTCGTTGGCGTACCATTACTCAGTAAGGCGACCACGCCGCCTGCTTCATCTATCGCTACTAATGACGACAATCCTAATAATGTGCCATCACGAAAATGTACCGTCGCAGACTGAATATCGGGCTGATAAGGCATCATCGCGTAGCCATAACATAATCTTAGCTTGGTTTTATCGCAGCCCATATCTGCATCTACCGACAGGATATTGGGCTGCCGTTTAGCGCTCATTGTCTTAGATTGTTGCGCTAGTGCTACCGCATTACCTGACAGCCCAGCCACAGAGTATAGATCCTCATAATTAAAAGCAGTATAGATATCAGATATTCCTGTCAATCCTGTCTCGGTATAGTTATAGCTGATCTCATCGTCTAAGCGCTGGCTCGAGATAAACTGTATATCAGTATTCTGTATATCATAATGAGTCTGTAGATACTCCTGATAAGACTGCCCTGATACTTGCTCAACTACTGCGCCCAGTAAGCAATAACCTAAGTTTGAGTAACTGGTATGCGTCCCCGGCGTAAAGCTCAATTTTATTTTATTCATCTTCTCAATGCTATTGGGACAAATAGGCTCCCCAATGCCAAACATATCATTGCCTTGGATATCCAAGCGATTGAAGCCGCCCTGATGTTCTAATAATTGCTTGATAGTAATGTCGTTGACTCTAGCATCTTTGGGCTGGTCTATTTGTGGTAAAAGCTCTGCTAGCGGCATCTCTAGCGTCAGCCTTTCTTCCTTAATCAAATCCAAAATAGCATCAGCCGTCCACAGCTTAGTCACACTCGCATAGCGAAAGCGGGTATCTGCACTGATAGGATCAGATAGCAGCGGCAAGCCATCTACATAACCACTCTCACAGTGATGCAGCTGACCTTGTGGATCAATATAGGCAATCTGATTAGCAGGGGCATTCTGATATTTGGTTTTTTCTATCAGTATGTCTGTCATCCAGCTTGGACTACTCTCACTACAACTAACGTGCTGTAAGGCTAGCTGCGCTCGTACTGGATATAGGCTCTGCCAAACCCGATTACGTGCTTGATTATTGGCATAGAAGTAACCGACCACTACAGTGACTACGATCAGCGCGATGACTTGTAAGATGTCTTTTTTTTGAATTTTTTTAAACATTATGTTTTTCTTTTAGATAAATATTATAAATAGCTTTGACTAGTTGGTTATGAGTCACTAACCAAGAGGTCGCATCCTCAGAGTTGGATAAAAAAGTCAAAACACCACCATCACTGTTCATTATTGCTAAGGCACTACTATTAGGCAGCCTGCCATCTCTCCAATAAAACGTTAACTCGTCATCGACTCTATATTCATAACTAGAGAAACCATGACAACCTCTAACCTTTTTTGTGTCACATATTATATTTTTAGGACGACTGGTTATATTCGGATAGGTTTGCTTGTCCATTGCCCATATATACTTAGATAAGTCGATACTATTGCCTACCAACCCCCCTACAGGTGCTAATGCCAAAAGATCAATTTTACTTAATCCCTCGTCTACATCGCCACTATTTGTAATTGAGTCATACTGAAATTTTCGTTTTAAGAAGTAAGTTTTATTGGCGTCAAAACTGAAGTAATCTTGGCTTACCTTGATATAATCATCTGCATAATAATTCTCAATGATTTGCCCTAGTAAGCAGTACCCTACATTTGAATATATATATTTACTATTCGGCTCATAATCTAATAGGGTATCTGCAAGCATATCAATCTGATAAGGGCACCAAGGATGACTCTTAAACATAGGGTCAGTAGTGATAGCTCGATCGAACCCTGCTCGATGTGATAATAAATCGGATATCGTCATATCACTGACTCTATTATCTTTTAGTGTGGCATCGTGTAACTGAGGCAAAAGACTCACTAGCTTATCATCTAGCGTTAATCGATCTGTCCTCACCAAGTTCAATATCAGCTCAGAAGTAAAAACCTTCGTTAGACTGGCATAACTAAATACCGTGTCATGGCGGATTGTATTGCTGAGATAAGGCACTCCTTGCCATCCCGCCGTACAGGTTGATAGCTCGCCTGCCGAGCTAATGTACGACAACTGTAGGTTTGCGTTGTTTAAGTTCCTTATACTATAGCCAGCTATCTCTGCTAACCAATCTTTTTGGTCGCCATGACAAGATAGACTATCTAAAATGACTGCTTCTTTTATCGTTTGTTTTACATGCGTGATAAAGGGTAGGTTTATCAAAGATATAAACAGTAAAACTAATGCTACTAATAGGTAGATTGCGCTTTTTTTAGCCAACGGAATATTCCTGTCTGATCTATCTGATCACAATATTGTCTATATTCTACAAACTTCCGTAGATGACGCTCTTCACTTTTTGCACGCCCATAGTATATGAGGCTCACAAAGGTAAGACCTAATATATTTTGCCACCACGCCGCACTAGCAAAAGCAATGCCCATAAAAGGTAAAGTATATAACCACCAATATATATTTTTGGCGATATAAGCAGGATGCTTAGTGTAGCGATAAACCCCTGTATCAATCAGTCTGCGCCAGCTTAGATTCGAAAAGGTCATGCCAAACTCAAACGTCGCCAACCAATAAATAATCCAAGATATATTTATCGCTAAAAAAAACAGCCAATAAAAAATGCTGTCCTGAGGGATGATATCTTGCCATATCAGATTGTCCTGTTGGTCATTAACTTGATGCATTATCCAAACTAACGGTGGATAACATAACAATGCAAATATCCAGCCGAGTAGGTTGCTATCGGTATCTACGATTCGATTATTGATGATTCCTGAACTAAACAGATAGCCGAATATAGCAATAAGCATATCTAAACTGATAACGATATTAAATATCAATAGATTAATCGCGGCAGCATTGAATTGCCATGCAGTATCAAAAATAGCTGCCAAATTCCCTAAAAAACCACTATACATAAAAGGAATAAATACGAACTTTACGGCTGTTTTCAAGATGAATATTTTAAGCAACGCTTTATCGAGGGGCATGCTTTTATTTAACATCGCGCCTATTTTTGCATACTCATCTTCGGGGTCTAATAGTCTTCTATCTACGAAATAAATATAGCCTATAGACATAACGATGATCAGTGGGAAAAATAAAAACAGATCATTCACAAAAGCAGCATAAATGGACACACCACTTTCAGTCACTATAAAAGCATAAAGATAGATACCAACCAGCTGCGATAAAAAAACGATAGATTTACTTTTAATTCGGGTGCTATTGATAGGATTGAGTGGTTGTTTTTTTCTATGCGGGTTTTGAATATAAGCGACAATGAACAGCGGTAGTAGGCAGACCAATAACCATACTCTGATCAAAACATCCAATGACAAGTAATCAATAAGCAAGATCTTGGATATCAGATACCAAATAAAGAAGCTCATGATTAAGATAATAGAAGCTTGTCTAGGATGCCGGTGCACAGAAACCATCATAAAGAGCACTTATACAATAGGACATATCAAAAAAAAGAGACATAATATTATTATGTCTCTCTTTATTATTAATCACTAACAACATCTATAACGATGATATTAACCACCAGTAGCAGTTAGAGCAGTGATTGCAGCTTCAGCAGTACCAGCGGTACAGCCCGTTGGACGATACTCAGCAGGGATAGTCGAGTGACATGCCCATGTGCCAGTAGCGGCACGGGTATATACCATAGTGCCTTCATCTAATGCAGATGAAGCATTACGACCAAAGGTCGCGGTAATAATAGCTGCGCCATCTACAACGCCACTAACTGTAGGATAGCCTGTATTTCCCGCTGTTGCTACAACTTGCGTAGTTGCACCCAACAGATTAGATGGATTGGTACCCAGTACGCAAGTCGTTGCCTCTTCCCCAGCACCTGGCGTACCACTGTGTAGAATGGTAGCTGTTCTGCCATTATTGATGCAGTCTTCAAGGGCATTCTTCACAGAAGTCGTTTCACCTAGCACACGCGCTGCTTGTGAGCGTGAGATATAGTTCTGATACTGAGGAATAGCAATCGCCGCTAGGATACCGATGATCGCAACAACGATCATTAGTTCGATTAGGGTAAAACCTTTTTGAGCAGTGTTCATAAGAACTCCTTTTTGGGTATATAAAGATAAGTGTCTATTAGCGCTTTTTATCTTTAGGGATATAGTTTGTTTTTTCTTACTATAAATGTTGCAGATAACGTACCAAAAATTCATTATCATTGTTCTTATAGCTGAAATAGTGCCAAATCCCTTAATACTGACATAATCCGGACTTTAACTATCTTATTACTCTCATTTACTGTTACCAATGTTACCACTAACTTACTGAAAATTGTCAGTTTACCCCTTACAGGTAGTAGAAGGTAAGTATTACTGACAATTTTTGTCAAATCTTGTGGTAGTGGCAAAAATTGTTATTGATTCCAGTCATTACCAGTACCACAGACATTCTTTCGGCATTTGATGTTTTGATAGTTAAGACTGAGAATGCCATCACTTGCCATTTGCATTCCTGCCTTTGGCGTGGCACTAATTGTCCATTTAGAGATGAGTGGGTCTGTTATAGTCACATCATATAACGCAGTGCCTTGTCGCGGGTATGCAGTGGCGAAGTCTGATTTGACTTTAGCACTGATAGTATTGTAGCTACCCTGAGCCAATTTTCGGCTTTCAATCTCGGAGGCAATGTTTTGCATTTCCGTCATCATGTCCGTACGTTTGGTTTTGATGACATATTGCTGGTAACTGGGGTAAGAAATTGCCGCTAAAATACCAATGATAGCAACAACGATCATCATTTCTATTAATGTAAAGCCGCGCTGCTGTATAGATGATGGTTTTAATATTTTGCTAAAAATTGACATCACCAATCCTCCTGACCTGTGCCGCAATTAGTTGAAGCAGCGGTGATTGTCCTATCCTTACTCTTGCATTTCACACCTGTACTACTGGTCATCAAAATTTGCGCATTTGAATTTTTAAGGGAGGTATTTGGCTGGGCAAACATACGCCACGAGCTACCCGCAGTAGAATAGCCCGTGCCTGTAGGAGCCAATGTGTTGCCTGTACTACCATCGACTAACATAATCAGATAGTCGTAATTGGTACCATTGCTACCTCTAGGCACATAGATAGTCTTGTTGTCCGTAGCATCGTATGCATAGCTAAAAGTGCCATCACTTGCTTGTTTTTTTGGTATAAAGCCCTTATAAGTCAAAGCACTAGCACGCCAACGGTTTAGTTCTATATCCAACTGTTGCATACTTGCTTGCGCTTGCGACTCGGCATTACGCACAATGTACTGACGATAAGATGGAATCGCAATCGCGGCTAAGATAGCCACTATCATAATGACTACCATCAGCTCTATAAGCGTAAATCCTAGCTGTTGCTTCAACGCTTTCATATTCATGCGACTATCCTATCAGTCTACTTCGTACCATACTTTCGGCTGTAGAGTATAACGTTCGTTAAATGTAAAGTCGGGCGCTGTACCATTACCAATAAGTTGATCAGCTGCGCTTAAGTTCTGTTGCAAGCCTTTCTCCTTCTTACCTCCACCTAATACAGGAGTGTCATAAAAGAATTTATCACCATCGCTCCCGAAGCTGACTCGATCGTTAGCACGTTCGGTAAGTGTACGCGTACCGATAAGTAATCGTTGGTTAGATAAGCTTGAGCTGAGTGGTCCGAGCGTTAGCTCTTGAATGCCTTTACCTGCTTGCACATATCCAGCAGTACCATTCTTAGAGGCGTTATCCGTACAGATACCATATGGTAGGCAATAGAGCTGTCGCTCTGAACCACCTGTAACCTTAGCAGAGCAAGAATCTACAGCACCATAGCTCATGTCTGGATTGTAGACCGTCGTGTATATAAAGCTATCAACCACTTCAGACTTACCAATACCTTTACTATACCTCACATTACCGTAGCCATCAAAACGAGTCAGAGGATAATACCAACCTTGTTTGGCTCCCGATTTTAGAATATTAATGGCCACATTTTTTTGAGCTAAAGTATATCCTGCGGCTGTCAGCGTTCCAATCGCTGAGGGCAACTCAGCTAAATTACTTGAAGGAGTATTGTTGGCGTCTAAATCCACGATTGTTTGACCACCAGATGTTCCCGTAGTCGTAAAATTACTGGCATAAAAAATATTATCTAACTTAGTAACATCGCTGTCTATAATGCCATACAGCCTATCAGCCTTGGTATTGTCACGTATTTTTGATAAAGGTGAGCTGCGGTCACCTGAAATAGCATTAACCAATGCAAATAAGCTGTTGCTACTATCATTACGATAGAAACTGACAACTGGACGCTCATAAAAGCGATAGTTGTACTTTGCATCAATACCTGTATAGGCGCTTTTGAGTACACGCGTGACTCTCCTATTAGTAAAAGAAGTTTCAGGTGATGCAGTTCCTGAGGTGACTGGCGTCACAAAACCAGCATTGGTAAAGTCTGCACGGAAGATTTGACCACCTAAGTCTGCAAAATAGATATGATCCATAAAGCCATCGTTATTACGATCTAACGTGGTCACACCAGCGACGATACTATTGGTCATACTCGCGACAGTCTTCGACGGTGAACCAGCTGCTGAAGCTGACCATATCAGAGCACCCGTTCTGGCGTTAATAATATATACCGCATTGCCCTTAGTCGATGTTTTGTTTGAGCAAGCACCTAACGTCGTATCTGTAACCCCAACTTGAAAGGCCTCATATTCGTAGCACATATCATAACCACCACCGAATACCAAAACATCAGTACCAGTATCAGTACTACTGGTTTTTATTTTAGCCTTAGTAGGTTTTCCCCATATCTGACCCATGCGACTAAAACCTGAGGTCGCTGGTGTAATGGCAAATATCATACTAGGATTATTAATATTATTGAGGTTTAGCCCATAAAAAACCTCGCCGCCCATGCGCAAGCCACCATAAGCGAATACCCCTTTACTACCTGTTGTATTGACATTTACTCTGTTATTAGACAAATCATAATTATAGTCGGCGGTCACCAACCAAGGAGCATCTATACCAAAGTTTGGTGACCCTATATCAGTTTTGGTTGCACCTTTAACGAGGGCATCAGACTTACTGGTATCCCTTAACATCTCTCTTGGTATAATGACGAACTCTTCTTCTCCGCCATTACCAGCTCCTTGGTTATCTGCATCTACTAAATGTAAGCCACCTTCTGATGAGCCAAATAGTACATAATCATCACGCGTATCGGTAACTCTACCAGTAGTCGCATTAAGAGTAGCTGAATATGAAACGGCCGCTGGTGTAGAATGTATGCTAGCACCAAGCACTTTGATAGGACCAGACACGTTTGTACTCTTAAGTGTCATATCTTTTACGAGTGTCGCGGTACTTGGAAGAGTATCAAATCCCAAGAAATTCAATAGTTTTCTTAACGTTGTTTCATTATAAGTAGTAGTATCTTTAAATGTACTGCTAGTCAATGCAGCACCATCTACAACCATCTTACCAGAACCATTTACCCCTACTCTTCTTAATACTGTGTTAGTACCATTTGCACTAGCCAAATCTTCAACGTACAGCGTTCTTACAGATGCAACGCCAGTAGCAGGTGTACTTAATTGTGCATAGAAACCGCCAGACTCTACCTTATCGTTGATACCTACCCCATTGGCATTGGTATAGTTTTTATCTGACCACATATCTTGGGTATTTGGATCCAAATCACCTGCGATGTTTTTAAATAGCTTGGCACTGCTTTTACCATATAAAGTACCTTCATTCAGAGTATATTTTTTTAGATTGCCTTCCCAAATTACCTTGTTTTCACCTACATTTGGCTGTAATGTAGGATAATAAGCAACAGCAAGCTGACTATCAGCACGATACGGGTCATCAGGGATAATGATCGTACCTGAAGGTACTGACGGTAAGGTGTTGTCCAAATCAGTTACAAATGAGATGATACTATTGACAATATCGTCTGTAGACTGTGCTGAATAGAATCCACCCTCACCAAATCCACCAACGCCTGGTAAAGAAGGATGTGCTTTTTCTCCCCAGTTACAAGCATTTCTTGCATCTTTAGTAGCGTTACTATCTTTACCAACTATGTTTGCGCAGTTATAAAAATCACGATTTTTGGTAATGCCAGTTCTTGGATTGGTATAAGGTAAATTACGGATAACTTTCTGTGCTTCAGGTTTTGCTTCATCGACAACTCTATCGACATTGAAGTCTGAACCAAAGCCAACCACTGCCGTGTAGATTTCTTGATCTGTGCCTAAAGGGCTGGCTGTCGAATCATTTAATGCTTTGGCAAATGAACCAACTTCGGGCATACCATTATTATTACTACTACCGCTCGGCAAGGTGTCTGTAGATGTGCGAAAACTACTACGGTTTAGAGCCTGCTTCATCAAATCTAAAGGTTTTTCCGAGCTATTTGGTGCACCATCAGTCAAAAAGTAGATACCTCGCCCATCACAACTAGAAGGTTTTAAAAGAGGGCTTATATAGTTATTGCTACCACTCTTAGAAGAGGTAATAGATTTGCTAAAACCACTACCCTTACCACTGGTATTGGTTCCTAGCATATAGGCACCGACCTCTGCATACGCATTTGCAGTCGGTGTACCACCACCACCAGCTGCCGCTGCCACAACATTTCTGATTTTTTGACGTTGAACATCATCTAATAATGCAGCAGGTACTAGTATTTTACCACTACTACCATCAGCATTTTTAGCAGTCCCATTTGAATTAAACTCCACCACATTATCATCACCACTTTGGGAAGAAAACTGACCAATACCAATAGCGACTTTCTTTGGGTCTAACTGAGTACTATCCATTAAAGTAAAAATAGCATCCTTAAGACGAGTAAGGCGATCATAAAATTTACCATCAAATTTATAATAGTACTGATTACCACTACCAGAGGTTATATATCTAAAACCACTTCCTGTTGGAGTATTAATTTTTGTACCACAAATTGCAAAGTTGTAGTCACTGTCTCCAGAACCGTCATTACCACCACAGCGATACCACTGGCCTTGAGGAGAATAACGATAGTAGTATTTTCTACCTGTTTCACAGTAGTTTCTTATATATGCAGGATTAGTGTCAGACATTTCAGAGCCTTCGGTGTAAGATGTACTACCTCCTGGCAAATCACAAGCATAATTGACTTGATTCATAGTCATACTACCTGATGTATCTAACATCATCGTAACGGTGGTTTTACCACTCTCAGCGGCTTTATATATTTCCAAATCACCGATTTTCTTACCAGCCACATCTGCTTGTGCGACCGATATAGCCGTCATGGTAGCCATGGCAACGACTAGGTACTTTAAAGGTAACGCAACTTTGCCACTAATTGGCGATACATTAGTCAGTCGTTTCATGACATCTATCCTTATATTATATCGGTGTAATGAATAAGCAAGTTAAGGCGTTGTAGCTAGTACACACAGCGGATTTAGTGTCCCTCTGCCAAACGGATAACATTTGGTCGAAGAAGAAAGGTTTTCGACATCCGCTTGCTCATATAGCGTTTTGCTAGGTGTGTTAGCCGCTAACAGACAGCCATTTAATGATTTTTTCCCTGCAGCTACGTTGGAGGAAATGCTGGTTTGCTCAAAACATTTATCAGAACCTGATTTTGGTTCACTATAAGCGGGGAGCGAAGAAGTCGGTCTGATATCAAACTGATACTTCTTACTGGTTCTATTCTCAATCTCTTTGCCAAGAACAACAGATTCAAACGGCTTTGCATTGGGACTAGGAGGCGTAACTGTAATACTCATCTGCGTCATGACGGCTTGTCTAGCACTAGTATAATCAGCTGCATCGGTATAATCACAAACACCACTATTCAATCCATCTACATACCCACCAGCAGGTGCTCTGACAGTGGCACTGTTTGTTAGATAACTTTGTGTCCGAGGATTAAAGCAATAAATAAACTCGTTAATTTTATTCTCTTCAAATAGTAAAAAGTGACCCAGTGCCCCTGTAGCACTCGTTACATCTCTGTATCCAGAAGAGTTTGCACTCCCATTTACCATCACTTCTAACTTTTGGTTGGCACTATCTGCTGACTGTAGTAATACAGTGTTGATTTGGTCGCTAGTCGCCATTTTAAGATCTGTCGTGCTTTGTCTAACTGCTATTGCACCTGCCAGCATAATAAGCACTAAAAATAACAAGACCACTATCAATGTCGCACCTCGCTCGGTGCTTCGATATACCATATTGATATCTTTCTGTGTCGAACTTGATAAATCGCGGTATCGAATCACTTTGAGTCTCCTTCCCAATATGCTATGGGCTAGTTAGATTTACGACACGGGCGTTACGCAATAACGTTGTGGTTTGATAGGTAGTCCGAACTTTCTTTATACTGCTAGTATCTGTCTTTAGCTTATTGTCTGCTGGTAATTGCCCTAATAAAGCAAATTCAGACTGTTCAGCACTTCCTATAACAGGTGTACTACCATGAACAATTAAACCAGCTTTAACAGCAGTTACTACTGGCTTATCAGTCGTTATAGCCAGATAAGCGCTACTCGGTAAATAAATCATTCTTCCTGCATTAGCACCAGTTGTGTACTGTATACCCAATAGCACTTTAAACTGATCGACATTGACAATAAACTCTTGCCCTGCTTGACCAAAATTACGTGAATCACTTGATGGAGTCACAATGACTATTCCACCAGCGGTATTAACGCGCCCTGCATCACATGCCAATACTAAGTCTTTGATAGCACCAGTACTGGTATCCCCGGTTGCCTTACGTAAGAAATAACGCTCAATAACAATGTCATTAACAGCCGCACCTGCACCTTCGCAATCTGTCATTGGAGAGCCTGTGATGTTGGTATATTGAATAGTCAACTGATCGCTATTGGTATTGGTATTGGATATACCTGACCAACCATTAGTACCAACAGTAGTATCTCCTGCGCGTCTCGTTAGATACCCCGTATTAGGATAAGGAGTAGGTGTAATCGGAATGCCAATATTAAGACCTGTTAAAACAATACCGCCATTCGGCGTAGTGCCATCAATTCTAGTGGTTGGGTTACCAAGATTGGCTAAGCGAATGCTTTTTTCTAATTGCTGTAACCCAAATACGCTTGCATCTTGTAACTCACTACCACTGGACTGAATACTACTTGTTTTTACATTTATTAAATATATTTGGATGACGGCTGCAGACACGATTAAACCGAGTACCAAAGAAATCATCAACTCTATTAGGGTGAAACCTACCTGACGATTATTCAGATCTATTTTTTGATGATTATATGACATCAGTACGCCTCCATAATAAAGCACTCTGCGCCATTCTTGTAACTGCCATTTGCATTGGCACAAGCATCAGATGCAGTATCATCTAATGTAACTTTCGTATCACCCCAGCTAGCCACAAAACACTGTAACTCTTGGTTGCCTGATGTGCCTGGACAGCCGTTGGGAACCATACCTATATTAATATCATTGGCGCTTGCATATGATTTTAATAATAATCCATCACGCGTTGCCAGTTGGTTGATCGTGCAGGTTTGCGCGGCGGTGGGTGCCGTAGTTGCATTTGTTATACAGTTGTCTTTTGTTATGCTTCCTCCATCGATATTAATAGCGTTTGAAGAGCTATTTATCGCTGCTCTGAAAGCAGCAATACCGCTAGGATTAGCACGCATAGCCTCTGCTCCACCTCGCATGATAGCTAAAGAGCGAGTACGCATAAGGCTTTCGTCGGTCGCTTTTATCGCTGACATTTGCATGGCGCTAAACCCTAACACAGCCACAGCTAGCAATAGTAATGCGACCATCACCTCTATTAATCCTACACCTGCCTGTGCGGCTTCAATCTTCATTAACAGCTCCCAGCAGTTATAGTATTAACATTAGCAATGCTAGTAAGATTTACTTGCTTAGGTATCTCACTACTAGAGCCACTATCGCAAATGGTATACAGTACCGTGGCGCCACCAACTATTTTTTTATTTGGTTGAAAAACAAGACTGGTTACAGTAGGTGGGGTAATAGTTTGGGTAATAGTGCTATTATCACTAATATTGTAACTAGATATATCAGTATTATTGGCGCGCAATTTAATCGTTTTAGGTGTACTGGTGTCAGTATATACAACCGTTACATTCTGACGACGGACAATACTCTCAACCTTAGCTTCCTTTAACGCATTAGCGATAGTAGCCGTTGTCGACTTCACGCGCTGATTGGCCAACTGGGTACTGATGCTAGGTGCCGCAATACCGATAATAATAGCAAGCACAGCTATCGTTACCATCAGCTCAATCAGGGTAAATCCTGAGCTGGTCATTCGTAATGGATACAGTAGATTTTTCGCAGATGCGTTCACATCAAATCCTATTTATGGCTGTATGCAGCCCTAGTTTCTTAATGGTGCTGAGCACCTAGTTTTTATGGTGGTGAAGCCTGTGTCGCTTATCTAATATCTTTAATGATTTATACGATTACCTTGCAATTTCTATTCCATTTTTGTTCATAAATAGCATTGTAGTAACGGCTATAAAGCAATGCATAGAGAAACAACAAATATAGATAAAGTATATTCATAATATAGCGGTAAGGTAACACATTAGCAACACAATAGTAGATATCAATAGATTAGCAGCAATTTATCACTGACTACCATGGGCTAAAGCATAAGCAATAAGAGGATGTTTATGAGAGATTGAAGAATTATTGATGGGGGTAATGCCAGACAAGCAATGTAATGTACGCCCTAACGCTTGCAAACTGGCACCGGTGGTGGCGACATCATCGAATAATATCAAACGTTTACTGGGTGGTTTTTCAATTAATGCAAAAGCGTTGTCTAAATTACTCAAGCGTTCAGCACGCGTCAGTCCTTGCTGACTGATAGTGTCATCTATACGCTGCACCCCATGCCATAGCGGTATTTGCCAATGCTTGGATAAGTGCACTGATAAAATACTAACGGGATCAAAGCCACGTTTGATCAGGCGTTGAGCGGTGGTCGGCATGGCGATGATAATACTGTTGTCGTGATGACACCCGTGCGGGCGTGGGAGTTGACGCAAAGCGTGTAGCAATAATGGCAGCTTGGTCATATCTTCGTGATGCTTAAACGCACGAATCGCTTGGCGCACCGGATAATCGTAATAGGTCGCTGCTTGGATAGATAGGGCACTGCCAGCAGCCATGTCTACCTGAAATGGTTTAGGTAACCAGCTTATGCTGTGATGACAATGCGGACAAAGCAGACCGCTATTTAAACGCTTATCAAAAAAATAGCGCAGATTGGCGACAACCGAATGATTGTTAGGCAAAGAACCAGATATGGAATTAACGGTATTTGATGAGTACTGTGACTCTACTATTTGGGATTCTTTTGGCGGAGATTGTATCAGCTGGTCTTGTATAAGCTGAGATTGTGACACGCTTTGGTGAACACGGCATAACTGGCAGCGTATACTCAGATACTCTGCCAGCCATAGTCCCGTTTGATAAGGCGCTAAGTGGTACATGCTTTATGGTCAGGATGATTATTGATACTAAAAACCCTTCCAGTCATTAAGCACGATACCAAAGCCAATAGAAGTGTTTTCATGATTATAATCGATGATAGACTCGCCATAGCCTTGGAACAACTGCACCATACCATTGACGTTTTCTGACAACGGATAGATATAATCGATTTGTGCAGCGCCCTTGTTCGTGCTTGGATTATAACGCAGGGTACCACTAAGGCTCTGTTGATCAGGCAAATCATACAAGAACTTGATATCGCCATAACCCATATAGTCTTCGATATCCGGATTGTCATCATCGCTGCTATTATCGCTGTTCACGCGAGCCCATAGACGCGGTATGACTGAAAGCTTACCCCACTCCGCTCCGGCCATCAAATAAGCACGATTCCATGAACGTGATAACGGATCGTCTTGTCCATTAGAATGGTGAACAGCACCGACACCTAACATACGTAGACGGCCACCAAAAGGTAGGTCAGCTGCTACTGGTTGGGTCAAAAATATTTCAGGCTGATAATCAGTCGCGCGGAATGGGCGCGAATTATCTTCGTTATAAACCTGCCAATGCGACTCTTGGGTATAACCAAACCACAAATCTGCACTGGTATCGAATAAATCTTGAGCCACTTTAGTCTTTAAAGACAACTGAAACTTCAGCTCAGTCTCACGTATGTCATTTGCAGAGAAAGACTCTGTTTCTTGAGACGGTGTCCCTGGATTTAAATTGGGATCAGACGTATAAAATAGCGGTAACACGTAGGTTGGTCGATAAGGTCTGACCGTCCAAGTACCACGCTCGCTGTTCTTATCAAGGTCATAAGACAAACTAAGCGGCGTATACTTTTCGATATCGCCTTGCGTGACGCCCACGTTTTCTAAGACTTCTGCTTCTCTTTGCGTCAGTCCAACGGTATCTAGGCTCTCAGTAGAATCTGACTGATTGACCAGTAAACCTGTATCGGTATTATTGGCCTGCACAATACTCGTGGTATTCTCTTCAGCAAAGACGACTTGCGGGTTACCTGAAATGGTCGATTTGAAGGTTTTTGCCAAATCTAGCGGTTGTTTGGTGCTCGTGTAGCTTGGCGTTTCGCCTTGCTCAGCCACCTTATCAAAGCAGGCCAGACGGGCAGAACTGGTCTGTACTTGCGTACATTCAAAAAACAACTTCGCCTGCTTGGCGACAAAGTCATTACTCGACAGCTTACTACGATCAATAGGCGTATTAGGGTTTTTTAGACGTTCGTAAACCACTTGTGGAGAGTTGTCATTGTCATATTCAAGCATAGCTTCTGCAACAGGTATCTCATTATAAACCTGACCGTCATTCGCCGCTTGTGCTTGCAAAGCCGTACAGCTTAAAGCGATACCCATAGCGATGCTCAGCTGAGTCTTTGACCCAAACCCTAAAGCCATAAGGCTTCGAATCTGATGCTGGGGTGTAAGAGGAGCAAACATAAGTGTCCTTTGTCATGATTGGCATTGAAGCCAGTAGATTGTCTAATGCAGGTAGCATCAATAATAGCTAAGCTAAAGTTGGTCGTCAGTGATATAGATATGTGATTGGAAATTATTGGGGCGTGTCGCTCATAACCAGTTTTGGTAGCCATCGGCCATAGCATTGCTGCTTGAACATTGTTGCGTTATTGTAATAAAATTACTGCCATTATACTAGCGTTATCAAGACTTAATCTAGCATAGACTCAATTAATAATGACTTAACAGCCATAATGACAAATCCTTCTCTTAAATAGTAAATGCGGTCATTGTTAAGAGATAAGACGCTGAGCATATATTGAGAAATCGGTATAAAAAAACCAGCGTCTCCCTCAGCTTATTCGGCTGAGGGAGACGCTGGCTCATCGATGGATTTTTTAGTTAAATTGATCGTTCTTTAGAGCATCACATTTACTGTGTCTTATTCAATTCCGTCAATGTTTTCTCAAACTCTTGACGACCAATTTCACCGACTTGCTTATTCACCAATTGACCGTCTTGATAATACAATAGCGTCGGTGGACCAAACAATTGGTAACGTGCCAAGATAGCTTTTGAAGCATCTGTGGTTTCCGTGATATCTAAGCGCACCAATTGCCAATCCTGCATCTGCATAGGACGATTGTGGAATAGGTTTTTGTCCATAATACGGCACTCAATACACCATTCGGCAGTGACATCGACAATCACTTTAGGATTAGCCGCGGTAATCACATCCAGCTCCGCAAGTGTGGTAATGCGCACATCATTAGCATTGCTACTGGCATTATTCACGCCAGTCGTTTGCGCCATCATAGGGGAAGTTAGTGAGGCCAGTGGATGTAGACTATCATCGTTACCCAACGCTGCACCGATAACCAGTGTCGTCGCCCAAATACCTGCAATCAACCCCAATGCTTGGGTCAGCATACGACCCTTGCCTATCCAGCTCCATGCCCATGTTGCCACGACCATAAACCATAGCGCCCAGACCAATAGCATGACTGGTGAGATAAAGACGCGCTCAATCATTAACAATGCCACGGCAAATAACAATAAAGAAAAGCCCAGCTTGACCCAATTCATCCACTCGCCAGCTTTTGGCATGATTTTGCCTTGCGTTGCCCCAATTAGGATCAGCGGTGCGGACAACCCAAAGCCCAGCATAAATAATGCGGCAAACCCTAATAGCGGACTACCGATGGTCGAGACGGCCAGTAATGCCCCGAACAATGGTGCAGAGACACAAGGCGATACCACTAAGGCTGATAAGAAACCAGCAACCAAGCTACCACCCGTACTGCCCAACTTGCTATCACCAGCTTGACTTAAACCTTGCATTTTACTGGTAATGGCACGCGGTAAACGAATCGTAAAGACACCGAGCATATAGAGTGCTAGCAAAACGAATACAATGGCAAAGCTGATTAAGATAATGGGGTTTTGTAGCCAACCGATGATACCTAATGACTCGCCAAAGACAGCGATCACTGCGCCCAAAAGACCGTAGGCAATAGAGACTCCTATCGCATAACTGGTCGTTAGAATCACGCCTTTTTTGACTGTCGGATTTTTCTGACGGGCAACGATATTAGCAACGATGGGCAACATTGGCAGCACGCAAGGCGTCAATGCCAAGCCCAAACCTGCTAAGAATAGCAAGCCAAATGCTAGCCAAGGATGGCTCGCCAAACCAAAAGGATCGTTGTCGATAAAGTTATTAGATAATACGTTGTCGCTGTTGGTCGCCTCACCCGATACGTTGCTATCTGCTCCAGAGAGCGTATTCGCCGCAGCACTACCACCCAAAGAGTCATACTCTACAGCGCTATCATCAATTAGATCATAATCAATAGCACCCTCGTCTGTCAGTGCTTGCTCTTTATCAGGCAAAGCATTGTCAAGATCAGTTGCAGCAGTATCTTCTGATGTCGTGTTAGAGTTTATAGTTGAATTGGTTGTACTCGCAGGACTGTTGTTTGCGGTAGAGCCATTAGACGCAGCCTCTTTGTTCGCAGCACTAGCATTATCTGCCGTTATTTGTGCCGATGTGACTACGATATCGACAGTCGTATTAATCTTTTCAGGTGGGTAGCATAGTCCAGCTTTCGCACAGCCCTGCCAGCCGACGATAATAGCGGCGTTATCTATATTCTTGCCACTATTATTCGTCAATGTGGTGGTAGCGATCATGTTTGCTTGATCAAACACCAACACTTTGCCAAAAGTTGGATCATCCATTGAATAGGGTGTTTGGCTAAAGGTGAACGGCGCGGCCGTCACACCCGCAGGTAGCGTGAGCTTAATTTGCTTCTTGTAGACGTAATGCTCAGGAGTGATATCAAAATTAATTGATAAACGCGTACCAGATTTGGTAGGTGTACTATCCGTACTGACTTGAAACGCCTGATCTACTGGCAAAAATTTCGACTGCCCAGCACTTTTATCGCTACTAAAGAGGTCGCTAAGCCCTGCCGCTTGCACCGTCATCGAGGTCGCTGTCAGACCGGTAAGTATTGAACCACTAGCGATAGCAAGCGCTAAGACATATGATTTTCTTTGACGAGTGGTGGCGCTGAATGATGAGGATTTTCGTAATGTCTTGATGGACATGAATGGCTACCTATTATTACCGATACTTGAATCAACCTGCTTGCTATTTGTTTGCGTGTTATCTGCGTGTCGCAGCAATGTTTATCTTCGTTTTAACTTTTTCTGGCGGATAGCATAACCCTGCTGTTGCACACCCTTGCCAACCGATAATAACGGGCACATTCTTAGCGCCTTTGCCATTGCTGGTAATCAGAGTCGTGGTTGCGATCACGCTCCTTTGCGTAAATACAGGTACCTTACCAAAAGTTGGATCATCGATTGAGACAGGTGACTGATTAAACGTAAACGGCGTGGCGCTCACTCCCTTAGGAAAACGTAAAGTGAGCTTGTCTTTATAGACATAATGACCCGGAGTAATCTCAAAAGCGATCGATAAACGCGTGCCTTTAGAGGTGGCTTTGGTGCTGCTGATAACTTGAAAGGCTTGATCAACTGGCAAAAACTTCGACTGCGAGGCACTGTTATTATTACTAAACAAGTCACTCAATCCTGCTGCTTGTACCGTCATGGAAGTCGCTGTCAGTCCAGTCAGTAACGTACTACCCAACAAAACGAAAGACAACAAGTAAGGTTTTTTGGCAGTAGCTTTGCTTGTTAGTACTTTGCTTGTTAGTACTTTGCTTGTTAGTATTTTGGAGAATGGCGTATTAATTGGCATGGTTGTCTACCTTTGATTGCTGCTTTCAATGTTTAGAAGTTGGCTAGGTTAGCACTCAAAACCCAGCGCTACGATTAGCGCTGAACCTATCGACTTATAGTGGAATTGCTTTAAAAAAATACAGCGCGACTGGGATGAATTTTTCGTAGCCTCTGTGATAGCAGCAAGCAAGCGAAATTTATACCAGTCGCACATAACTATTAACGTATCGATTCTATTTTAAGTTGACTATATATCGAAATAACGTTGGATTTTTTTGACCAATGCATAAAAAATATCAACCAATAATGCCTTATTGATTGATATACATCGATCATTAACCGTGAGGTCGTAGATCCTGTTTTTTAAAACCGCTACCAGTTATTTTTTATTGGCAGTGCCGCTAAATGGTTTATAACTTGGCATAAATATCAGCATCTTGACCTTCACCGCCCTGCTGACCATCTGCCCCTAACGAGAATAAATCATAAGGGCGACCTTCATTACCCGGTGCCACATATTGCATCTCACTCTCCCAACCATCGGTTGGATAGCCACCTTTGATATAGCCACCATCAGGATAGTTTTTGGCATCCGCAGGCGGTGTCGTCAGAGCATCAAGACCTTGCGCAGTGGTCGGATAGCGTGAGTTGTCCACCTTATACATATCAAGGGCATTCGATACGGTCGCTAGTGCGGTTTCAGTGGTTTTGACACGCGCTTTATCGCTTTGCCCAACCACTTTTGGCACTACTAAACCAGCAAGAATCGCCAAAATCACGATGACGACCATAATCTCAATAAGGGTAAATCCTGACTGGTAATGCGCTTTTGCTGGACGGCGCTGCACCGATAATGGCGTTTGCTCATCCATGGTATCCGAAGGAGCTTGGTTTATCTCACGTTGCGGCACCGTCTTTCCTTGAAGGTTGTCAATCATAGTCATCGCTTTTATCATCGCTTTTGGGATCAGAGTAATTTAAATCGTAAAATGGCAGTCAAGTTGTATTGATTAGTCTTGAGACGATTATCACTATAAACCATGGTTTTATTTTTATCCAGCGCTGCGCTCATATTGTCATCATAGCCAGTATTCAGTAACGGCTGACATTGATGAGTATAATGTTGACCCGCTTTCACTATAGCGTGGTGCTTGAGTTTGCCATAGCAAAAATGTGGCTCAGTCAACAATATACAACAGTAAGCAAATCTTAAGAAAGCTGGCGCAAGGTTTAGAAAGATATTAGCTAGCCTGCCAAATCATTCATATTCACAATCGGTAGCATCACTGCCATCACAATGATCATGACCACCACACCCATCAACACTAACATCAAAGGCTCAAGTAGTGATAGTAAAGTACTGATAAAGTTGGTGGCTTCCGCTTCTTGCATATTGGCCGCGCGGCTGAGCATGTTTTCAAGCTCGCCTGAGTTCTCGCCACTTTTGATCATCTGCACCATCATCGGCGGAAAGTATGAGGATTTTTCTAGCTGACTGGATAAGCTTGAGCCTTCTGTCACCCTATCGGCAGCAGTGATAATGGTTTTTTGAATATGCAAGTTGGTCGCAACGGCAGCACCAATGTGTAGTGCCTCAATCAGCGGTACACCTGAGCGCACCAATATCGCAAGGGTGCTGGCAAAGCGTGCCGCATTCAGACCTTTTGATAGCCGCGCCAATATCGGCAGTCTCAGCACGACACTATCTATCGTCAGCTTACCTGCTTGTGTCTGGGCAAAGCGATAGAACAAAAACGCCGTTCCTGACAATACTAGTAGCATCAGCCACCACCACTGGGTAATGATGTTCGATAGGCTAAGCACGATTTGGGTAATCAAAGGTAGTGCTTGCTCAGACTGCTCAAAAACCTTGACGATTTTGGGCACCACGAAGCTCATTAGACCCATGATTACCCCGACTGCCATTACCATGAGCACAATCGGATAAACCATCGCGCCTTGGATTTTCTTTTGCAGCGCAAAACGGTTTTCGGTGTAGTCTGCTAGCTGATTCAGGATCAAATCCAAATGACCGGACTTTTCCCCAGCAGCAATGGTAGCGATATATAACGGTGGAAAACTGGCCGCTTGCTGCAACGCACGGGCGAGGCTCAAGCCCTCTAAAACATGCGAACGCACGGCAAGCATTAAGGATTTGATATGGGTTTTTGGCGATTGCTTGGCGACGGCGGCCAGCGTTTCTTCAAGCGGAATACCAGCCGCGAGTAATACTGATAATTGACGGGTGAGGAGCGCCAACTCATAAGCCGATGGTTTTTTATAACGGCTTTTATGTTGATTTTGTCTGTCATTGACCGCACTGACCTCAACGGGTGTCCACTGCTTATCGCGCAGCTGCTGGCGTACTTGTCGCGCAGAATCCCCTTCAAGTAAGCCTTTTTGGACACCGCCGTGGTCGTCGAGCGCTTTATAATGATAAGCGGGCATAGCAGCGGATATCCTAAAGTAGTCAAAAAAGGGTTGGATTAGTGCGTAAATATCAGTGCTTAAATAACGGCTGGCTTAGATAAAAAACCACTTAAAACAGGGGCGTTGAGTCGTTATTATCAGGCATCAAGCCTTGTAATAATAAAACATCCAGATGCTGCTGTTGCAATTTTTTATCAAAATCATTCACTTCAGCGATCAACATTCTCTCAATGCGTTTGTCACTGGCAAAAACACTAAGCCGCGCACAGATGACTGCCAGCTGATAGATACGTTTTTTACAATAACTGTCTAAACCTTGTAGCAACCGCACCATATGCGGGGTTTCAAGGCTGGCATACTCATAATCGGCAACGACCTGCGGACCAAGCGACGTCACGCTATAGCTAACAGATAAATGGGCGCAAAAATAACAACTGAATAAATAGCCGACGACATGACCGATGTAATAGCCACGGTCATAGGTAAAACTACTGACGCCAAAGTGACTGAGTACATAACTATTGAGGCTGGCTTGCTCTAAGATAGGCTTGCCGTGTTTAAGCTTGCCAACCGTCGCGAAACGCAATGGATTGTGACCATCCTGCATGGTTAGCTGCCAGCCCGCTGGCTGCTGTGCGGGCATATGACGCACGATATCTGCGATAATATCATCAACCACATGCAGCTGCTGCCAAAGCCTTTCAAGCGCATCAGTATCCATTAGACCGCGCTTATCAAGCTGCTGGGCGAGTAGATACTGTTGATATTCGGCGAACTGTGCTTTTAGCGTTTGCACCAAATAAGTGGGTCGCGTGGCGGCAGAAGCCATATAAAGTAGACGCGTACGTTCGTGCTGGGCACGATACAGCGCCACACGCTGCTCGGCAATATTGGTTTCGTTGACAGCAGTTCTGTTAGTCTCTGAGTTTTCGATACCTGTGCTGTCAATCCTTGCGCTTTCACTCCCTACATTTTCAGAAGTGGGCAAGGTAAATAATGCCAACAACGCTGCTTTATCAGGCAAAATCGCTACCTTATTTTTTAGCTTATCTTCTGACAGAGGCTGATTGTGTCCGATATCATTTTTATCGATACTGCTGCTATTTTTGGCAAGCGTAGAAGCGCCTTTTTGGTCATACGATTTTGCAGTTGGTTTTGCGGTCGGTTCAGTCATAACACACCATCAGCTTCAAAAATAAACATCGCTTGAGTCACCAGATATCACTGCCAGACAGCAAAATATAAAGCGCTAAAAACAAGTGGTCGCACCTAAGCGACTCATCACTCCATAGTACCTGAACCTAAACGCATTGTCAGCTTTACAACAGCAAAAGACTCTTAATCAAATGACGCCATTTAGGTTTCGTTATCGAGTGAGAATATTCAGTATTCAAGCATATATAAAACAAAAAAAGCGTTAAGGTCGAATATTCAACCTTAACGCTTTACGAGGGTGTTTTTGCGATGGTGTTTTTGCGAGGAGATTAAAGACGCTGTCAGACACTAAGCCAGCAGCTGTCTTTGGTACTGCTGGCGATAGGCTTTTGGCGACACCCCGTAGACGCGCTTAAAGGCTTGGCTAAAGGTCGAGTCCGACGCATAACCGACCAGCTCACTGATACGGCTGATACTGTTTTGCTGCAAACGTAAATAACGGGCGGCCAAACGCAAGCGATAATCGATTAAGTAGGTCAGTGGCGGCATACCGACAGTATCTTTAAAGCGCTGAGCAAAGCTGGAGCGTGACATGCCAGCGACCTCAGCAAGCGTCAGAATCGTCCAATTTTGGCTGGGTGCATTATGCATCACGGCTAGTGCTTTGGTTAAAAACGGATCTTTCATCGCCTTTAACCAATTGTCTGTTGCCTCAGGTATGCTTTCGATATAAACGCGCAAACACTCAATCATCATAATACTTGCCCAATGATTGATCACTGCCGTTTTGCCCATGCGCTCATGCTGAGACTCTAGGGTTAAAAGTTTAATCTCTACATCAATGACCTCAAACCGCCCATCGGTGTCATTATTGATCTCAGGCAATATCGATGGCAACACCGACAATAAAGGATTAACCATCTCTTTGTCGTATTTGCACTCAATCAGTATCAACGACGACTTCTCATCGCCGTCACTTATCATATCAAGCGTATTGTCTTTGCAATTAGTGAGCAGCTCATCCAACGGCTTTGCAGCATCCCCATGATGACTCAGCGCATAACTGACATGTTGATAAGCATTGGGAACCATGATGATGTCGCCAGCATGTGCTTCTCGTAAGCCATTGCCCACATCGATACAAAAGCTACCTGACATCACCAAATAAAATAGAATGGTGTCTTTTCTGGTCAGTGAATACGACCAATTACCAGAACCATTTAAACGATAATATTTTGTTTCAAACAAATGCACATTTTGTAGCAATACACTCAGTGCGTCCATCAATGACTTCCTCAATAATCTATGGCAGTTGATCTTAACCCTGCAAAATAAACCACCTAAGAGATATTACACAAGAGAAATCACTTATCGTGGACTGCGCTTAAAGTTATACGTACGCTACACACATATCGAACCCGAATTTGTAGAAAGACCGTCCTTTATTGCCTCTGTAGAAATATTTAATATTAGCAATATTAATAAGGCTCAGTACTCTAAATTAGCCAGCCTCACCCATACCATCAAATCATTATTCTAAATTTTTAATCAATAGTTTATATTTACTTAATAATGAGCAGTTTACCCTAAAATAAGTAGGGATATATGACTAAATAAAAGCCAAGCCCTATCAAAATTAAGCCCTGTCAAAATTAAGCCTTTAAAATTAAGCCTTGTCAAAACTAAGCTTTGTCAAAATCAACTGTGCTCATAAAATATTGGTGACAAAATACTGATGAGAAAATTAGCGACTAATAAATCCGCTGGTCATTTAAAAACCAACACGGCATGAGTGAAAAGTAAGGGGCGATACGCGATCGTCTAACCAGAAGAAAATGGTCAGAGAGTTGAAAAGATCAAGAAACAAAAAATGCAGACGAAAAAAAATGCCAACGAGGGCAATCAGTATGTATAAATAAGACAAGTAGAAAATAGTACTAAATAAAATGGGGCGACTGATGGGACTCGAACCCACGACAACCGAGATCACAACCCGGGGCTCTACCAACTGAGCTACAACCGCCATAACTATTTGCCAAGGAAGGCAAGATTTGCAGGCTAAATGGTGCGCCTGGCAGGATTCGAACCTGCGGCCACCTCCTTAGAAGGGAGATGCTCTATCCAGCTGAGCTACAGGCGCTCTTAAAGGACTTTTACAAATTTTGATCTGCTTATAATATTAAAAACTTATAACATCAAAAACAATATCATTATACATAAAAAAAAGCCTGTAAGGCTCTTAAAATAGATGGTCGGAGTGATAGGATTCGAACCTACGACCCTCTGGTCCCAAACCAGATGCGCTACCAAACTGCGCCACACTCCGAAATTCTCTATTATCACGATAGTTAAGTTGATTAATTCGTTATCGGCAATGCCGCTAACTGCTTAATGTTCCTCGCTATCGAGGTGCACATATTAAGGGGAAAAGACGATGCTGTCAACACCTATTTTCAATTAATTTATAAATTAACCAAATTTTATTGAAATTGTTTTGAATAGCCGTTTTTCGTTGCGAGTCATGGTTAGTGAAACACAGCAATGATAGCCTCTATCATTCTTGCAGGAGCTTACCGTTCAACGTGCCACTCAAGACATCAAAAGGCACAAGCCACAGCTTTGCCACGTTTGAGGGATTGCTATCCCTATCGCTGCTTCCTTGAACTTGTTGTCTGAGTGCTACCGGTTGCCTGATGTTACCTTGCACCGGATAGACCAACCACACCTGCCCTGCTTGATACGCTTGCGCATAACTGGTCAACTGATAGGCATCACTGGCACTGATCGCCCCTGAATGGCTCAGATGCTTCCATTTTATGTCGATAACATGGCTGTAGTTACGCGTTTTTTTTGCGCTAGCCGTGCCATGGCTATTTTTATAGGGATTTTCCACATAATTTTTATCATGATAAACATCATCGTGATCTGGTGTCTGATAAATAAGTAAATCCGGACGAATAGATAAGCATGCCTGCCCTTCTGCATCATTTAGCCACACGCTTTGTGCTTGATGCAGTGCTTTATAATTTAAATTTAATTGCTCAAACATCGACGCGATACGTAGGCTTGCCCATTGCTCAAAAGCTTGATTCATATCAATCAATAGACACAAACGTGGTCGTGATGAAGATTGATGAGAGGATAAGTTGGTATCAAGACCGCTGCCTGTCTCTATATTTGACTGCTGCAATAGCCAATAAGCCAAATCTAGCAATTGCTGGGCGGCGTTTGCTTGTAGCTGACTCAGGGGTTGCAGCGCTAGTTGGCGCTTTGCTTGCTGATATACCGACTCTAGTTGCTGCCGCTCATGGTAATTAAGCACATGCACTGATTGCCAGAGCTGTATGGATTTTGGTGGCATGGCTGTTTGTAGGAGTGGTGCCAGCCATACCAATGCACTCTTGATCACGCGATTGCTCAGCATGTCTTGACTCAACACACTGCGCTCACAGACGAACTTATGCGGTTGTACGCTATTGCGGCGCAGTTGCTCTTTGATCAACAGCCGACCTTGTAGCGTTGCTTGGTTATCCACCTGAGCCTGATAATGCTGGGTCGGTTGATAATGCGCCAAACGCTGTAAAAACTGGTGTGCGAGCCAATCCGACAACGATGGCGCGCTTAGCGGCAGCGGCGTCACCTGCGCGTTAAATTGACCTAAGTTTTTTGTATTGGGCAGTTTACTATGGTATTGGTTACTGGTATTAATCAAATCGGACAGCATATTTTGTACCCATTGACGGGCTTGTCTGATATCGCTAGCGCTATTTTGATGAGATTTAAAAGACTGCTGCTGTGGCGTGCGACTGGTAGACGCTGAGGCAATCATCTTGGGCAAAATCTCAAGCGTCATACCGCTGGGCAATAACACTATGCCAATATAATGACCGACCTTTAGCTGCCATTGTCCCTGCTTGCGTTTGATAGTAAATACGGCAAACTCTTGCGCCATCAACCACTGAAAATCAGACGCTTGCAAAAAATCATGAACCGTCAAACGCTGATGCTCAAATACCGTCATGATATTGGTATCAAGCGCCTTCATAGTAGTGCTATTAACATTATTGACGCTACCATTCGTAGTGGCGTATGCGACGCTATTGATGAACACTTGGTAACCTTATTAATATAAACGCTATTAATATAAACGCTGGTAGACAGCTAGATTGGTAAACTCGCCTGTCCTTGCGAGAAAATCTTCATTAATCTTGTAGCTACCAGTATGCATCGACTGTCCTAAAAAGGCATTGTGGCCGCTAAATAACTGACTTGGTGTCATAGTATTCGTCTGGTCATTTATTTCGTCATCCAAATGCTGACTAATTGCCGCTTGACTATCTTGTATAAACTGCGCCTTCATCGGCTGCTGCTCATCTCTGAACACGTACTGCAAGATAGCGACTTGCCCGCCCGCCGCTTGTGCCAACTGTGGAATGATTTGTTCAATCAATGCGGTCTGTAGCTGCGCCAAACTCTGTACACCAAACAGAAATGCATGACCCAATTGTGCCTCAATCCCCAACGTTTGGCTAATGCGATTGTTTAGACCTGTCAGCAATTTGGTCAAATCTATGGATGCTGCTGACTGAGTGCTTTCTAAACTTTGATTGGCGTTGCCAAAAGCGGTGATAATCGACAACAGTTCTGGCTTTGGCGGACAGTGAATAAAGCGAAAGCGCCGCCGCAAAGCCATGTCTAATGCCGCTAAAGAATGGTCTTGGGTATTCATCGTGGCGTAGATATCGACATTGGCTGGCACACTAAAAGCGCGCCCAGAGTAGGCCAAATTAACACTCATAGCGTTTGCCGTGCCAGCTCGCTTATCTGCTTCAATTAGGCTGAGTAGCTCACCAAATACCCGTGAGACGTTGGCACGGTTAATCTCATCGATCAGCATGGCATAGCGCCGTTTAGGGTCACGCGCTGCACGCTGACAGAGCTTGAGGAACGCGCCATCTTGAATGGCATAGCTCATCTGTGCTTGGTTATTGACCGTCTGATGAGGACTCGTCTGACCAGATGCCTCCATAACGGGGCGAATACCTTCAACAAATTCTTCATAACCATAGGCCTGATGAAAACTGACCATACTAAAACGCTGGTCACTAAAAGCATGGTGTTGGCTTGCGGTATTATCATGCTGCGCCTGCTGAAACTCCGCTAATTTCTGTGATAAATCCTTTAGTAATGGCATGCTCTCAGGGAGCAAATACCATGCCCCGCTATTGTCTTTATCAAAGTAGGCTTGGCTAGCACGGTTCTTGTACGTAACCGTTTTTGAGCTGGTGGGACTGTGCATTTGCAGCACTGACCATGCCGTGTTACTTAAGTTTTTCTTGCGCGCATTCTGTGCGGCTTTGGCGACAAAAAATTCATGACTGACGATTTCAGGTACTTTTACGAGGTCTTGTTTTTCAGAGTGAAAATCTAAAAACACCAAACATACCACATCACGCCAGCTTAGCGTTTGTAATAACTGTGCCAGCAAATCAGCCGCGTTTGCTCTCGGCAAGTAGTCGGTATATTGCTGAGCAATTTGGAGCAACTGGTAGGTTTTACCAGTACCAGCGACGCCAGTATAAATAATATTGGTCGGCTCATGAATCTCTCTCTCAGGCATAACGTCATCCAGCATCCAAAATGGGTATCAAAAAAATAATAAAATTGTGCTAAAATACCACTATTACAGCATGGTTATTTTTACAGCTAGCAGCTTAATCTAACAGATAGCTTCGTCTAAAAGTATTTCACAAGCTCTCATCACTCCTAATTATCCCTGATTACCCTTAATTATATGGCTACGTTACTGGCATTTTATAAGCGCGGTAGTTCATGCTAATAATAGTAGTGACACTTAGGTTAAGGTAATATGGTCGCAATAGCGGTGACGATAACCTCTACCTCACTTGCCACTATCATGAAAATTTATCATGCTAAAATCTCATCTAACTGACCTAAATAAGGAATTTTGTATGTCAGGATTATTAAAAAGACTCCCTAGTAAGCTGACCAATAAATTGCCAGCCAACAACACTGACAGCACAAGATCGCCAGTCGAAAAACCCAATAGCACTCTTAAGCCCGTAAACAATCAATTCACCAAACTCTTATCGGTGACTAAATATTTACCCGCTGGCGCGCGCTCTACTATTTTATCCAAAGCTTTTGGCAAAGTGGTGCCGTATGTGGGCACGACGGGCGTCTATTATGAAACAGTCGACCCCAATCAAGTCGTGGTCAGCTTGAATAATAACAAAGCCGTGCAAAACCATATTGGCTCTATCCACGCTGTTGCCATCACTTTACTGGCTGAGACCGCAACGGGCTTTATTTTGGGCTTGAATCTACCTTCTGACCGTGTATTACTGATTAAATCTTATTCGATTAATTTTTATCGCCCGATTAAAAAAGGTCAAGTGGCCGCAGTGGCGACCTTGTCTGATGAGCAACGCTTGGACATTTTAAACACGCCAAAAGGCGAGATGGTTATTCCTTGCGTGATCCATGACCGCGAGTCTGACAGTGATCGCGACCCTATCGTCGTTGAAATGCTATGGGCTTGGGTGCCGAAATCAGAGTTAGAAGCACGTCGCCAAGGACAAAACAATAAGTCCAAAACTGAGACTGAGCAATCTAGTGACTCTGTTACTGCTTCCACAACAGACGACACTACAATCGAAAGTGATGATAATGCTTAAAGCAAGCGAGAGCCTAATCGTGACTGCACTATTTGGCTATTTTCTGCTTTACCTATAGTAGACCTCTTGCAAAAGTACCGTTTCCTTGACCTCCGATAACGGAGTATCAAGGGCTAGCAATGACTTATGCAAGAGATCTAGTATCTATAGTGTACGTTTGATTCATAAGCTTATACCATTCACAAAAATAAGCGTAGCCAGAAAGACGAGTGAACGTACTACTTATTGTAGACTAAACGAGTTTGACGCAGCTAATCGTACTTTTTGAGTTTGGTATTATAATAAGGAGACAACGATGTCCACACATAACTATAAGTTTACTACCAACCTATCCAAGGCGCTTTTAGTAGCTGCGTGCTCATTAGGATTTGCCGTTAGTGCCAATGCCGCGCCCACAACTAATAGCGCAAGCATGACTAAATCTAGCCCTGTCTTTTTGGGTGATGGTGGCAACTATCCGTTTTCAGAAGCGGTACGTGTCGGCAACACTTTATACATGTCTGGACAAATCGGTTTTAAAGATGGCAAATTGGTCAAAGGCGGGATCAAAGCGGAAGCAAAACAAGCTTTAGACAACATCCATGCCACGCTACTAAAATACGGCTACCAAAAGTCTGACATCGTCAAATGTATGGCGATGCTGACGGATATGGACGACTTTGATGATTTTAATAAAGTCTATAAAGCTGAATTGGCTAAGCCCTACCCTGTACGCTCCGCGTTCGGTGTCGCAGAGTTGGCCGCTGGTGCTAGCGTTGAAGTCGAGTGCATCGCTGCAAAATAGTAACGCTATTAAAAATAAGCCAAACTGGCTTTTTTCATGACGCGATTATTGAGTCAATTCACCTAACTTTTGACTCAATAACCGTTCTGCTTTATACAGTCACTCTTTATACAATCACGCTTTATACAATCATATCATCAGTGAGTGCGCTTTCTTTGGTCACTCGCAACACTTCTTCTAACGTTGTCCTGCCTGCAATGACTTTACGCAACCCATCAGCACGTATCGATGGTGTCTGCTGGCGTGCGTATTCTTCTAGCTCGTACTCCGCCGTATTACTATGAATCATCCGTCGCAAGGTGTCGTCAACGGGAACGACCTCATATATCGCGGTACGACCTTTAAAACCCGATTGATTACATTTATCGCAGCCCACTGGTTTGGGTAAATTGATGACCTCAGCTGCCAAACCTTCAACACCCAACGGTATGCCAATTTCTGTAAACAATTTTGCCTGTTCGCTATCAGCAGGCTGCCACGTGTGACAATGCGTACACAGCGTACGTACCAAACGCTGGGCGACCACACCGATGAGCGATGAGGATAATAAAAATGGCTCTACACCCATATCTTGCAAGCGTGTCACCGCACCGATGGCAGTATTGGTGTGCAAGGTTGATAATACCAAATGCCCTGTTAACGACGCTTGTACTGCGATTTCAGCGGTCTCTAAATCGCGAATCTCACCAACCATCACCACATCGGGATCTTGACGCAACATCGCGCGCAGACTCTTGGCAAAGGTCATATCAACTTTATTATTGACTTGTGTCTGCCCAATACCATCGAGCTGAAATTCAATCGGATCTTCTGCGGTCAAGATATTACGGGTTTGATCGTTGAGGTCAGTTAAGGCTGAGTATAGCGTGGTGGTTTTACCCGAACCTGTCGGCCCTGTGACCAAAATAATGCCATGGGGACGATGAATTAAGCGTTTGAGCTCGCTATAATCATTATCAGAGAGCCCCAAATAGGTCATGTTAAGGCGACCCGCTTGTTTATCGAGCAGACGCATCACGACCCGCTCACCAAAGCTCGATGGCAAGGTCGATACCCGCACATCTACTTCTCGTCCTGCTAAACGCAAACTGATACGCCCATCTTGTGGTACGCGCTTCTCAGCGATATCGAGCTTTGCCATGACCTTAATACGCGAGACCAATAGCGGTGCCAACTGGCGTTTTGGGGTGATGATTTCTTTTAACTCGCCATCGACGCGAAAGCGCACAACCAGACGTTTTTCAAAGGTTTCGATATGAATATCTGAGGCGTTGAGGCGAATCGCTTCGGACAGCAACGCATTGATCAGCCGAATAATAGGCGCATCGTCTTGCTGATCCATCAAGTCTTCAGTTTCAGGTACGCTATCCGCTAAACTATCGAGGTCAGGATGATCTTCAAGCCCAGCAGCGATATGCTGTGATTCGCCCGTATTGCCTGCATAAGCGGCATTCATGCGTCTTTCAAAGTCATCGGCGCTGACGCTTTCGTAAGTCGGCACACCACGTATGCCCTGCTGCTGTAAAAAACGCACCGCCTCATTAATCGCTGACAACGGCGTGGCTTTGGTCAGCACTAAAGTCGGTGGCAGCTCAGGATCAATAGCAAGAATGACCAAGAGTTGATGGCGTTTGGCAAAACTGTACGGCAGTTGCATCATATAGTCGACCTGATAAATAGACATAACGTCAGAAATAAAAGCCTTTTCATGCTTCACAAAGGCATTGTGCACCTAATTGACTAAAGCAAAAAAGACTGCAAGTAAGCGCGCATGAGTTTGTTATAATAGCATTTTGTTTTGAGCGAGTAGCATTTTATGTGGCTGGCTTATTTGCTAACCGTTTTATACTCAATAAGACTACCATGTGATTTCTTATTTTGCTGACAATGCGTTACTATTAGTTAGTAATTAGCCAGTTAGTAATTAGCCAGTCAGTAATTACTAACTACGAGTTAACGGCTATTAATTAATAACTAGTGATTAACACTCGCTTCTTAACGGCTTACATTGTTAACGCTATTTTTTTGTCCAACCCTGCACCCTCGCTATTAGGATTCTCAGTTATGTCACAGGCTTCCACTGCTACCATCCCTATGCCACTTTCCCAAGACACCTTCACTGTCGGTAGTCGTACATTTTCGTCGCGACTGTTGGTCGGTACAGGCAAATATAAAGATATGACTGAGACAGGGGCTGCCATTGGTGCCTCAGAAGCAGAAATTGTCACCGTCGCCATTCGCCGCACCAACATCGGTCAGAATAGTGACGAGCCCAACTTGCTTGATGTGATCTCCCCTGATAAATACACCATTTTGCCCAACACTGCGGGCTGTTTTGACGCTGAAACCGCGATTCGTACTTGCAAGCTTGCTCGCGAATTATTGGGTGGACACAATCTGGTTAAGCTGGAAGTGTTGGGTGATGAAAAAACCCTTTATCCTAATATCATGGAAACCTTAAAAGCCGCAAGAGTGCTAATTGATGACGGCTTTGAAGTCATGGTTTATACCTCGGACGATCCAATTGTCGCGCAAGAGCTTGAAAGCATGGGCTGCGTGGCGATCATGCCGCTTGGTAGTTTGATTGGCTCGGGTCTTGGTTTGCTCAATCGCCACACCCTTAGTCTCATTATCGAAAATGCAAAAGTGCCCGTGTTGGTTGATGCGGGTGTCGGCACGGCTTCTGACGCAGCGATTGCTATGGAGCTTGGCTGCGATGGCGTGTTGATGAACTCAGCGATTGCCAATGCTCAAAACCCAGTGATGATGGCTCATGCGATGAAGCACGCTGTGTGGGCAGGACGTCAGGCTTTCTTAGCTGGTCGTATGCCGATGCGCAAAATGGCCACTGCCAGCTCACCGCAAACAGGCTATTTTTTCCAGTAGCTGTCGGCTGGGTTGCTGGTTGGCATAGCGTTTTTAATACATATTTTTGATGAAAAACCAGTGATAAACTAATAAGATAGAAACCACATAACGCTGATGGGTGCCATGACATTTTATTAAATCATGGTTTTAGTAGCCATCCAAATAGCCACTTATTGATGATGGTCAGTCCACAATAGTATCGATACAATAAGACTGAGTGTAAGCGATACCTTACTTAGTATGGCTTACGAGGTTGTCGCTGTAGCGATTTTATAATGGGCAGACCATATATCTTTTATTGAAAACTTATCGCCATAAAAGGATTTATTATGCGACTACTCACCGCTGTTGACCAGTTATTCTTACTTCTTGAGTCGCGTAAACAACCCATGCACGTGGGAGGATTGTTCTTATTCGAGTTACCACAGGATGGGCAAAATGAGGATGGTGACTTTGTCAATCAGCTCGTGCAGCAGATGCAAACCGCTACAGTACCCCCAAGCTTTCCTTTCAACCAAGTACTAGACAGACTGTTGTTTTGGAAAGAAGATGAAGAGTTCGATGTGGAGCATCATTTCCGCCATGTCGCGCTGCCCAAGCCCGGGCGTGTTCGTGAACTGCTTATGTATATCTCGAAAGAGCATAGCCGTTTGCTAGATCGCGCCATGCCTTTGTGGGAATGTCATATTATCGAAGGTATTTTGCCTGAATCCGAGGGTAGACCTGAACGTTTTGCCTTATATTTCAAAATCCATCATTCATTAGTCGATGGTGTTGCAGCCATGCGTCTGGTCGAAAAATCCTTATCACAGTCCCCCACTGAGCCTGTCAGTTTACCGATATGGTCATTGATAGCACGTCATCGTAAGTCAGTGGATAAGTTATTACCCGCTGACCGCTCTATAACCAGTATCTTAAAAGAGCAATTATCTACCATTAAGCCCGTCTTTACCGAACTGCTCGACAACTTTAAGCATGGTGATGATGAAGGTTATGTCGGTACCTTTGATGCACCCATGAGTATTCTCAACCAACGTATCTCAGCCTCACGGCGTATTGCCGCTCAATCTTATGATATGCAGCGCTTTCGTGTCATCGCTGATGCATTTGAAGTTAACGTCAATGACGTGGTATTGGCTGTCTGTGCAGGCGCGCTGCGTCGTTACTTGCTCTCCATGAACGCCTTGCCGACTAAGCCATTGATCGGCTTTGTACCTATGTCTTTACGTTGCGATGAAAGTGCATCGGGCAATCAGATTTCATTTTTGATGGCAAATTTGGGCACGCACTTAGACGACCCAGCCAAACGTCTACAATTGATTTATAAGAGTATGAATAGTGGTAAACGTCGCTTTAGGCGCATGAATAAAGCGCAAATTATCAACTATAGCGCGATCGCTTATGCGTGGGAAGGCATCAACGTACTGACGGGTTTATTCCCTAGAAAGCAGGCGTTTAACCTCATTATCTCAAATGTGCCCGGCTCTAAAAAACCATTATATTGGAATGGCGCACCGCTAAAAGCACTATATCCAGCCTCCATTATCGTTGATGGACAAGCGCTGAATATCACGCTTTCTAGCTATCAAGATAAGATCGAATTTTGTATTACTGCTTGTAGCAAGCTGCTACCGCACGTTCAAGACATGCTAGGGTTACTTGAAGAAGAGCTAATCTTATTAGAAGGTATTAGCGAGGCCAAGACTGTAGCGGTAAGTTAATAAAGTATTTTAGCAATAAAAAATGTAAGCTATTACGCAATAAAAAAGCTGGCACCATGATGGCGCCAGCTTTTTTATGTCGAAAACTTGAAGGCTAGGAATACAATATTACTGACTCATCATTTGAGCACATATCACGCCATCACAAGTTTATCGATGATTTACTATACCGCGTCACCCCATATTGGGACGACCACTTGCATCAGTGGTTTTAGCAGTTTGATGTTGCACGCAAAGATAGAGCCTGAAGTCATTGAGTCGTGTGCACCAGTATGATCGACGACGACACCACGCGCCTCAGTGACGATAAGCTCACCAGCAGCGATGTCCCACGGCTTGATAGACATCTCAAAATAACCATCGAAACGACCAGCGGCCACATAGCATAAATCAAGTGCCGCTGAGCCTAAACGACGAATTTGACCGCCCGCTTCAGAGACTTTCTGTAGGCTTTCAAAATGCTCTTTCGCATAAGAAACAATCTCACCATTGCGCTTACGCTCAAGTGGATGACCCGTAGTAAATAGACCACCGTCAAGCGTTTTGCGTTCGCTCACTTGCATACGGCGATTGTTCAAGCGCGCGCCTTTACCGCGGCTAGCAGAGAACATCTCATCACGGACTGGATCATAGACCACGCCATGTTGAGTGACGCCTTTATGCTGTACAGCAATCGATACGCAGAACTGTGGTACGCCATGAACGAAGTTTTTGGTGCCATCGAGCGGATCGATAATCCAGCACCAGTCAGCGTCTTCGCCGCGACCTTCTTGCATACCAAACTCTTCACCCAAAAACGAATGGTTTGGATAGCTGGCTTTTAGCGTCTCAATCGTCAGCTCTTCACTGAAACGATCAATACGTGTGACCAATCCATCAAGTCCTTTTGACTCGATGTCCAATTCGATTTTGTGGCGGTTTTGATGCGCATATAAAATCTCTTTACCAACTTTTTCAGCAGTACGTGCTGCGATGACGACCATGGGTTCCATAAATAACCTATTTGCTTGATGAATGAATATAAAAATAAGACTAACTTTGTGCCCACAACATGCCAATTAGACTAGCCGCATCACACCACATCTATGCGATTTAAAAACGTGTCTTTTATAAATAAAAACTTATAAACGACAACCGCATTATACTAAAATTGTTCGATAAAAACGAAAAAACCATTACGCTCACAAAACCAACCATTATTTTGGTGGTCGTCACGAACTGCGCAAGTTGTAAAAAAGTCAGCACCCACGGCTAAGTAGGCGTTATATCTATTGATCAAGCTATCTGTTTTTTTACTTAAACAGGTCGTTATCAAAACATTTTACGATAATAAGTTTTGTAGTTGGCCAACCACGCCTTGGACATCTAAACCACAATCAGCCCATTGCTCAGCTTGTGAACCATGCGCGATAAAGCGATCAGGGATGCCAATATTACAGACAGCCGGACGACTATTTTTAAAGGCTAGCGATTCGTTAAGCAAATACTCATTGACTGCACTACCCGCGCCGCCCATCGTCATATGCTCTTCTAAGGTCGCGATATGCGTGATACCTTGCTCAATTAAGGTTTCGAGCAATTTAGTATCTAACGGTTTTACCCAGCGCATATTGACCACATGCACCTGACAGTCTGGCTCTGCATTTAGTTCTGAATCATCATTGGTGATAGCTTGCGCTGCTTGCTGAGCCGTCGCAACCATCGTGCCAAATGCCAGTAGCGCCAGTTTTTTAGGCGCATTGTCGTTACCTAATACCGCTTCTACCACTGCTTCGCCGATGTTATAAGTTTGTGCTGGCTGAGTAATAATAGCCCCAGTACCGACACCGCGCGGATAGCGTACGGCTGTACAGCCTTGGTACTCATAACAGGTATTGAGCAAATGATAGCATTCGTTCTCATCTTTTGGCGCGGCAATCAGCATGTTGGGCACGCAGCGTAAAAAGGCAAAATCAAACACGCCTGCATGAGTAGCGCCGTCTTCACCAACCAGACCCGCGCGATCGATAGCAAAGGTCACATCAAGGTTTTGCAACGCCACATCATGAATCAGCTGATCGTAACCACGTTGCAAGAACGTCGAATAAATCGCCACGATAGGTTTAACGCCTTGGGTCGCCATACCAGCGGCCAGCGTCACCGCATGTTGTTCAGCGATAGCAACATCAAAAAAACGCGTTGGGAAATGATGAGCAAAGTCGATCATCCCCGAGCCTTCTTCCATAGCAGGCGTAATAGCCAACAACTTATCGTCTGCCGCCGCTTTATCACATAAGAACTGACCGAATACTTGCGAGTACTTTAAGGCAGGCCTAGTTTTTGGAATGTCAGCTTTTGGAATATTAGTTGCTGAAACTTTGCCTTCTGTAGATTTTGCTTCATCATCTTCAATAGGCAATTTACCGATAGCATGATAGCCAACTGGATCTAATTCAGCTGGCGCAAAACCTTTGCCTTTAGTGGTATAAATATGGACTAACACCGGACCTTTTACTTGCTTGGCAAGCGACAATACTCGTAGCAGCTCAGGCACATTATGTCCGTCAAAGGGACCAAAGTAAGTAAAGCCAATTGCTTTGAATAAATTGTCTTCTAGCTGCGGCACATCGCGCATTTCTTTATGGCGTTTACGGCGGTCAAACGCTTGCATATCAGGGCGCTGGCATAGCACTGGCTTGCCTGCATCAGAGATATCAACTTGATAGCCTGATTCCCACAGCATGGCTAAATGCCGTGAAAAGCCGCCGATAGAGCAAGATATCGACATATCGTTGTCATTTAAAATAACCAACAGATCAGCATCTTGTTGCACTGCATCATTCATGGCTTCAAAAGCCATACCACCGGTCATCGCACCGTCACCAATAATACAAGCCACGGTTTGCGCGCGACCTTGGTAACGTAGCGCCAGACTCATGCCTAGACCAGCTGAAATGGAAGTCGATGAATGCCCAACGCCGAACGTATCGTAAGCTGACTCAGCACGCTCAGGAAAAGCGGTCAAACCGTCTTTCGAACGAATCGTTCCGAGCTTATCGCGGCGACCTGTCAGTACTTTATGCGCATAAGCTTGGTGACCCACATCCCAAACGATCTGATCTTGCGGCGCATCTAATAAGTAATGCAGCGCAATCGTCAGCTCAACCACCCCCAAATTTGCACCGAAATGTCCGCCACTCTGACCAGCTGAATACAATAAAAAAAGCCGCAATTCATCAGCCAAATTAATAAGCTGCGCGGTAGTAAATTTTTTCAGATCAGAGGGCGTATTGATCGCATCGAGTAGCGGTGTATGAGGACGCACACGTGGAATCACTGCATACGTCTGTTGCAGACTGGATAGCTTAGCAGCAGACTCTATGGCTGACGCAGATACTGACTGAGACTGTGGGGAATAAGGTGACTGCTGCATAAACCGTACGATACCTACCAATCTGCTGACAAGGGATTACCCTAGAATATTACTATGGTTATCAATAACTAAGTGGCGTTAATAATAGTGGCGTTAATAATAGCAATAATCACGACACCATGATGGATGTCATTGACTATAAAATTACTGATAGCGCTCATCGCTTATATAATGACGCATAGCAATAAGTACGCCGCCATAATAGACGACGATGGTCTTAACGCTGTGACACCAAGTATTGCTATTATGCCTCATTGTCTGGCATCAATATCAGACGTTAGTGACGACATAGTAATGTAAGGGCAAAGACTTGTCACTGTATCCGTTAAAATAGTATGGCATAATAGCATTATTTTTTAATTGTCGCTTTAATCATCGTGCGTCGTCTGTGAACTTTGTGTGTTTTTATAATAAGCGCTATAAACACGTTGTATTCACGAACTGGTTATACTGATAACCTCTTAACCATAATAATATGGCTATGCCAAAATCCGCTACCGCCTCGATGATCGGCTCATGTAGGACATTAATGTCATATCAATTTATCACCAGCGCCACACTACCTACTCGTCACGGCGAGTTTGATATTCATATCTTTGAAAATGAAGACGGTCAAGAGCATGTGATGCTGACGGTCGGTCTGTCTGTGGTTGAGCAAAATAAAGACGCTGTCGGTGTCTTGACGCAAAAGCAGGACACGCTAGCAGAACGACCTATCCCATTGGTGCGTATTCACTCTGAATGCTTGACCGGTGATGCATTTAGTTCATTGAAGTGTGACTGTGGCCCCCAGCTTAATACAGCGATGCAAGCGATACAAGAAACCGGTTACGGGGCAATTCTTTACCTGCGCCAAGAAGGTCGCGGCATTGGGCTGACCAATAAAATCCGTGCCTATGCGCTGCAAGATCAAGGGCATGATACCTTAGATGCCAATCTGATGTTAGGCTTGCCTGCTGACGCGCGCGTTTATGATATGTGCAGCCCGATGCTCGCCCATGTGGGCGTTGATGCGGTGAGACTGATCACCAATAATCCAGACAAAGTTGCTTATTTGACTGCCCATGGTATCGATGTCGTGGAGCGCGTACCATTGGTCGTTGGTGTTAATGACATGAATGCAGACTATCTGGCCACCAAGCGTGATCGTATGGGACATTTACTCGATAAAGAATTCAATACCGCAATACACCTGAATAAATAGATATTTTTATGAACAATCAAAATTTAGACAACAATGCAAACCCCTTAACTACAGACTTTGCAAACCTAGAATCGAAGAACCTAGAATCGAAGAACCTAGAATCGAAGAACCTAGAATCGAAGAAACCGGAATCGAAGAAACCGGAATCGAAGAAAACAGTCACTCCGACCAGCGATGATATCACGCGCGTGCGTGCGTTTTTAGTCGATTTGCAAGCGCGTATTTGCCAAGCGTTAGAAGCACAAGAGCGCGACGGTGGAGGTACGGCAACTTTTGTTCCCGACGATTGGGAGCGTCCTGAAGGCGGCGGTGGTAGGTCCTGTGTATTGGCAGACGGTGAGGTGATTGAAAAAGCGGGAGTCATGTTTAGCCATATTCATGTCCATAACCTGCCCGCCTCAGCCACCGCGCGTCACCCCGATATTGCAGGTCGCAAAGCACAAGCCATGGGTGTGTCATTGGTTGTTCACCCCAAAAATCCCAATGTCCCTACCAGTCATGCCAACGTACGCTTGTTCATCGCCGAAGCCGAGGGCGAAGCGCCCATCTGGTGGTTTGGTGGTGGGTTTGATTTGACCCCGTTCTATCCAGTATTAGCCGACTGTATCCATTGGCACCAAGTCTGTCACGACCTATGCGCGCCCTTTGGCGACACTGTCTACGCTGACTTTAAACAATGGTGCGATGAGTATTTCCATTTGCGGCATCGTGATGAGCAACGCGGTATCGGTGGTCTATTCTATGATGATGTCAATACTGACAGCCGTGGCTGGGATTTTGAGACTTGTTTTAACTTTATGCAGGCAGTCGGCAATGGTTATCTTGACGGCATTTTGCCGATCTTTGAAGCTCGTAAAGAGACGCCTTATACCGAAGCGCAGCGTGAGTTTCAACTCTATCGTCGTGGTCGCTACGTCGAGTATAATCTGGTCTACGATCGTGGCACGCTATTTGGGCTACAGAGTAATGGACGTATTGAATCAATTCTAGTCAGTATGCCGCCGCTTGCCAGCTGGCATTATCGATTCGAGCCGGAACCTAGCACACCTGAGTTTGAGTTAACCGACTTTTATTTAAAACCGCGTGAATGGTTAGCGCTATAGGTGTTGTAAATATCACGGCATTCATACTTTTTGAGAGTATTAAGAAGGCCAGCTACTATCGCTGGCCTTTTTTATTGTTCGTACTGTTTAAACAACCCACTCTCTCGTCGTTATTGTAAAAAATATGTTGTGTAACTACCATACAATCGTCAAAGCCAACCATAACCAAGTTAAGTTATGCTTATTTAAAATATTACGAGGATATAACAACTATATAATTCCCATCGCCCAGATAACCGTTACAATAGAAGGCATTCTTTATTAGCAACTGTGCTCAAAAGAATTTTAGGCAGTATTTTGTATAACTATATTTTACGACAAAGCGAGCGTTTGTAATCGCGCTTACTATTAGCCAAGTTTAAAGGAGTAAGTCATATGGCACAGGTTTATACCAACAAATCTTTCAAATCTCTGGTTAGCATTACTTTGATGGCAGCTGCACTGAGTCTAACGGCCTGTAGCACCTCAACAGAATCTAACCCTGACGTGCAAGCGCGTCAAGACACCATGAAAAACTGGGGCGATGCAATGGGCGTCATGGGTGATATGGCAAAAGCACCTGACACCTTTGATTCTGAAGTATTTAAAGAGCAAGCGGCGTTCTTGGCAGAAGATGCCGCTAAGCCTTGGAGTCATTTTGAAGATCCAGAAGCGGTAGGTAATGCTACTGAAGCGGTTTGGTCTAATGCGGATGAGTTCCGTGCAGAAGCCGATAATTTCCAAAAAGTCACCGCTGAGCTAAGCGCTACCGCACAAACTGCCACTAGCATGGATGACGTTAAACCAGCCTTTGGTCAAGTTGGTGCAAGCTGCAAATCATGTCATACAGATTTTAGAGCTAAAACTGAATAAATACCCGTTGATTGATAGTAAAAAAACCGCCGTATCCTTTGATATGGCGGTTTTTTTAAGGTCGTTTGAGAGATCGCTTACTTACGCAATAGATTTGGCGAGTCTATCGAACCAACAAAATTGCCTCATCAGTTCAACTACTCTGTCGCGGCTTTATTAACATCAATAGCTTGTTGCTCATTTTGTTGCTCATTGATTTTATTGACAATCGCTTTCACGGAGGGGTCACTCAAATCGATGGTACGTATCGGGAAAGGAATATTCACGCCTGCTGCATCAAGGGCTTTCTTAATTTCTACGATCACTTGATGAATAGAGGCAACTTTATTGGCCTGTGTACCATCTTCAATAAACCAGCGCACCATCAGATCCATAGACGATCCGCCAAATCCCGTTGCAATCACGCTTGGCTTAGATTTAGTGGAAACACTATCCACTTTATCCAATGCCTGCATAATCTCAGCTTTCGCCGCTTCGATATCATCTTCATAACCAATGCCGACCGCCACTTGTAAACGACGCTGTTTGTAGGCGGTATTGACCGTCAATGCTGAGGTATATAAGTCTGAGTTTGGGATAACGACTTGTCGACCATCATAAGTCTTGATGGTAGTTGCACGGATTTTAATATCCTCAACTGTACCCTCATATTCACCAGAAACGATCTGATCGCCAATACGAAATGGCTCCGAGATGAGTAGCAAAATACCCGATAGTAAGTTTTGAAAAATATCTTTGAAAGCAAAACCAATCGCGACCGAACCAATACCGAGGGCGCCAATCAGCTTGGCAGGCGTAAATCCTGGTACGGCGATCACCATGGCAATCATAAAGCCAATAAAAATAATCAGCGCGCCGCCTACCCGTTGAAACACTTTGACCAAGTTCTGATGCCGACTACGACTACCCAGCAATTTGTAGACGATTTTTTTGAAGACGATTGATAGAAACCAAAAAATCAGAACAACGATAATCGACGCTACAAAGTACGGAATACGCTCAACAAAGCCGATAAATATTCCATTCGCCGAATCAATAATACTTTGATAAGTAAAAACATCAGTCGTTGTCGCTGAGTTAATCGTCGCTGGAGCAGCAGTAGTAGGGTTTGCCTCAGGGCTGGGCATGCAGGGATTACTCCTTAAATTATTGAACTTTTTTATTCATTAATGCTTATATTTTTTAACTGTCTAACATCTAGCGCATCAAATCTGCTTGTACGATTTCAATCCAGTAGCCGTCGACGTCTTTGATAAAGGCGATGTTTTTCATACTACCCTCTTCTGGACGTTTTTTGAATTCGACATCATTTTTATCAAACCAAGCAACGGCCTCATCTAAACTCGGTACGCTAAAGCAAATATGACCAAAGCCTTGTGGTTCGCCATTGCCATCATGATAGCTGAAGTCAGCCTTTGTCTCAGTACCGTAATTATGGGTCAATTCTAAAATTCCACGTTGACGAAACGCAAATATTTCTAAGTCGTCACCAGCGGGCAAATTGTCCCGCTCACTCTCAGTTAACTGGGCTAAAAAGTATAAATCAAAACCCATGTCAGGGAACTTTTTTACCGCCAACAAGGTCATACCAAGAACACCAGTATAAAACGCTAATGATTTTGCAGGGTCTTTCACGCGTAGCATCGTATGGTTAAAAGTAAAGCCAGTGGTTTGTGCGGCAATCGACTGCACACCATCAGCTTTAACACTGTTTGCGGGCTGCGCGACCATTGCTTCATTATGCACATTTTCTGAATGGGACACTGAAGTAGACATGTTTATCCTAATAGTTGAAGAGTTATTAATATTGAAAGACCAGAAAATTATGGTTGTCATGATTGGCTTGACACTCTCATCATAATAAAAAATCGCGGGACTAGTGATAGGGTTTTGTAAGAGCTGATAGTCTATACAGTCAATCAATAGGGATATTTATATGAAATAACTCGGTGTAGCCGCACAAACCATACATCAAATAAGAGTAAGGTAGGCGCGACTTTATTAATAAAAAAATAACTATTAGCTATCCAAAAATCGTACTTTTCCTGTCTCTAAATCATACTCTGCACCAACGACCAATAACTGACCACTGCTGGTCAAATCCTCTAACGCTCGCGAACCATGCTTGAGCTGACTGACCGACATGCGCACGTTGGCACGTATCGAGCGATCGACCAGTTCATCAGCATCGACATCTTGCCCATTGGCAGTGGCGAGCTCATGAAGGTTGTAGACACTTGGGCGAATACGATCAACGATAGATTGCAAGTTAGGTGAATAATTCTGCTCAGGGTTAATCAATGTTTCAACGCAAGCCGTGACAGCGCCGCATTTTGAGTGTCCAAGTACCACTACCAATTGCGTGCCAAAGGCTTCGGCTGCAAACTCAATTGAACCAATCTGCGATGGTGCAACCACGTTACCCGCAACTCGTATAACGAACAAATCTCCCAAACCTTGATCAAAAACAATCTCGACTGGTACTCGTGCATCTGAGCAACCCAAAATAATAGCCAATGGATTTTGATCCTTGACCAACTCTGGACGGCGCTGCATATACTCATCGGTACTGGTGAGGCTATCAACGTAGCGCGCATTACCGTCTCTTAGTAGTTCGAGTGCTTCTAGACCTGTTTGTGGACGAGTATCATTAGGCATAAAGGGTCCTTGATTATCAAATGATTGGAATAATAAATCTCTGTTTTTGACCATGGCTTGGCTAGGGCGTGTCTTCATTTCAAAAATGGTGATAAAAATGAGATAAATTGCCGTCAAACAAGAAAAATAGCGCAGATAATATCGGGATATTAACCAGCTATTTGACGATGTTTGGCAAGATTTAGCCATTTTTAGCCCATTTAAATGACTATCGAGTGAATTGAAGACACGCCCTAAGCATTTTGCCATACACAGCCGGCTCATTTTATTTCTTAGCCACCAAATGATTGTATAGGAATAAAAGCAGAAAAATAATAAAAAAATCGCTTTTAATCTCGCTAGGGCGTGTCTTCATTTCAAAGACGATTATAAAAATGAGATAAATTGCCATCAAGTGAGAAAAATAGCATGGATAATCTCGGGATATTAACCAGCTATTTGACGATGTTTGGTAAAATTTTATTTTACGATAAAGTAGCATCGCTAACTTATAACGAACTGGCACTGACTTATATCCAAGGTTTGTTATAATACGCAGCAACCGAACCCTATTGATACCCATCGTTTATCCTCATACCAAACCACCTTGAAGGCAGTGCTTTAGACGTATAGCTGTACTGAGATGTTGGATACTTAGGAACCAACCTTATGACCGAATCACCTTCAAACACGCACCAAGCTGCGGCATCAATCGACACGGTACTGCTGCAACTGACTGGTATAAAAAAAACCTATGACCAAACCGAAGTACTCAAAGACATCAATCTCGACATCAAGCATGGTGAGTTTTTGACCTTGCTTGGCCCGTCAGGCTGCGGCAAGACGACATTGCTACGCTTGATTGCCGGTTTTGAGCAGCCAAATGCTGGTGCTATCTATCTAGATGGCGTGCAGATGTCAGGCTTGCCAGCGGATAAGCGTCCGGTCAATACGGTGTTTCAGCAGTATGCCTTGTTTCCGCATATGACCGTCGCGCAAAACGTGGCTTATGGTCTTAAAATTAAAAAAGTGCCTAAAGATGAGATTAAAACGCGCGTGAGCGAGATGCTAGCAATGGTGCAATTAGAGCATCTCGCCAATCGCAAACCGCAGGATTTATCTGGTGGTCAGCAGCAGCGTGTTGCCATCGCACGGGCGGTCATTAATCGTCCTAAATTATTGTTACTTGATGAGCCACTATCGGCGCTCGACCACAAGTTGCGTTTGCAAATGCAGTCTGAGCTTAAACGGCTACAGCGTGAGCTGGGCATTACTTTTGTCTTCGTCACCCATGACCAAGAAGAAGCACTATCGATGTCAGACCGTATTGCGGTGATGAAAGACGGCACCTTTCAGCAAATCGGCACACCTATCGAGATTTATGAAACGCCCGCGAATTTATTTACTGCCAAATTTATCGGTGAGACCAATCTATTCAAAGCAGAAGTCAAAGGCGTCTACGCTGACCAACCAGATCGTGATGGCAAAGTCACCAACGGACGTATCGAAGTCGAAGTCTGTGAGGCACAAGTGCAAGACGGCCCAACGACGTTACGTAATTTACGTCGTCCTGATTTTGCCAATGATGTGCAAGTAGGCGACATCGTCAATTTACTACTGCGGCCTGAAGATTTGCGAATTTATGATCCTAATGATGATGTCCATACTGGACTGTTTGGCCGAGTGATTGAAAGTAACTATAAAGGCAGCACTTTAGACTCTATTATTGAATTGGCAAACGGTCATATTATCAAGGCTTCTGAATTCTTTGATGAAGATGATCCAAGCTTTGATTATAAATTGAATGAAGCGGTCAAGGTCTCATGGGTTGATGGCTGGGAATGGGTGCTACCAGATGACAATTCACTTGATCCCTCAATTGACCATTCAACCGCCAACTCAAGCGAACATCAAGGCATGTCTGTGCAAAAGGATGTCAGCTAATGGCACGTACTAGCCGTTTCAATTTGGGCAGCAAAAGTCCTTTTCGTACCGCAACGCTGTGGTTGATTTGGGGTTGGTTGCTTATTTTTGCCTTATTACCCAATATTCTAGTCATCGCTGTTAGCTTTTTGACCCGCGATAGCAGCGCTTTTATCAGCTTGCCAGTCAGCATCGACAGCTATGTACGCATAATTGATCCGTTGTATTTTGAGGTGTTTGTCCATTCATTATGGATGGCAAGTATCACCACGGTTATCTGCTTGCTGCTTGGTTATCCTTTTGCGTGGTTGGTCTCTAAAGCCAAAACTCGCTGGCAGCCGCTGCTCATGATGCTATTGATATTGCCGTTTTGGACGAACTCTCTAGTACGCACTTATGCTCTCAAGTTATTGTTTGCTAATAATGGTTTGATTAATAAATTCTTGCTAGCGATAGGTGTGATTGATACTCCTATTGATATTTTATACACGCAAGGCGCGGTCATAGCGGGACTGACCTATTTGTTATTTCCTTTTATGGTATTGCCGTTGTATGCGGTCTTTACTGACTTGCGCAATGACATGCTACTCGCGTCGCAAGATTTGGGTGCATCGAGAAGGCAGACCTTTTGGCATGTGGTGCTACCACTCACAACACCAGGGATTATCTCTGGGGTACTGTTGGTGTTATTGCCAGCGATGGGTATGTTCTATGTGGCCGATATTTTGGGCGGCTCGCGCAATTTACTGGTTGGTAATATTATCAAAAACCAATTTTTGGATGCGCGTGATTGGCCGTTTGGCGCAGCGGCAAGCGTATTATTGACCCTAGCGATGGCGGTATTATTACTCGCCTATCGTGCCAGTAGTCGCCGCATTGGCAAGACTGACTTTAATGAGGTGGCCTAATGTCTTATAGATCACCGAATAAAAAAACTCGTACGCTTAAGATTGGCAGTATCGCCGCCAAAGGCTATCTCGGGCTGATTTATGCCTTGCTATATCTGCCCATTATCGTCCTAGTCGTGATGTCTTTTAACAAGTCAAAAATCGGCTACAACTGGGATGGCTTTAGCTTAAAGTGGTACGAATCACTATTTAATAACCAAGCCATGCTCGATGCATTTTGGCACTCTATTGTATTGGGATTGGTTGCCGCGACTGTCTCGACTTTGATAGGAACACTCACTGCCCTAGCCTTACACCGCTATAACTTTCGCGGTAAAGGCTTATTAAATGGTCTACTATTTGTCCTGATGATGTCACCTGAGATTGTACTCGCTATCTCATTATTGGCGCTGTTCCTACTAATCGGTTTGCAGTTGGGCTTTGTCTCACTGCTATTGGCGCACATTACTTTTTGCCTGCCGTTTGTCGTCATTACTGTCTTTGCACGCTTAAGCAGCTTGGATGAGCGCTTGATGGAAGCGGCGCGCGACTTGGGCGCCAATGAATCGACGATGGTACGTACCGTGCTGATTCCCGTTATTTTGCCAGCAGTAATGGCAGGTTGGTTGCTCGCCTTTACCTTATCGCTAGATGACGTCGTGGTTTCAACCTTTGTCACGGGCCCTAGCTATGAGATATTACCACTCCGAATTTACTCGATGGTACGGGTAGGACTCAAGCCAGAAGTTAATGCTATTGGTACACTATTATTAGTCGCTTCTTTGATATTGGTCATTATCTCACAGCTACTGTTACGCAAGCGCTAGCTGTCGATGGCTCATTAATCATACGCTATGAATGAAAGTCAGTAACATATGTACTATAATGAATTTTTCTCAACTTAGCAGGCAGGTTGTCTTATGCTAGAGCTCCGCCATCTTAATACGTTAACTGCATTACGAGCGCATGGTTCACTTGCTGCGGCTGCCGATGAGCTGCATGTGACAGCTTCTGCGGTCTCGCATCAGCTAAAAGAGCTAGAGAATTATTACGATATTAGCTTGGTCAATCGCCGCACGCGTCCGCTGACTTTTACACCAGCTGGCAAGACGGTATTGGCATTGGCAGACAGCATTATGCCGCAGGTTACCCGTACCAAATCTAATCTGAAACGCTTGGCACACGGTCAAGCAGGTAGATTACGCCTAGCATCCGAGTGTCACAGCTGCTTTGATTGGCTAATGCCGATACTCAATCATTATCGCCGCGAATGGTCAGATGTCGAGCTGGATTTTGCGACGGGTTTTGAGCCTGAGCCGCATCATTTATTAATAGAAGGTGATATTGATCTACTCATTACCACCAGTGATTTACCGATAGAGGGCATCAGCTATCAGCCGTTGTTTGAGTATGAGAGTCGCTTGGTGCTATCACCAACGCATGATTTGGCGGTGCGGAAGCTTATTGAGCCGACTGATTTGACTGAAGAGACCTTGATTGCCTATCCGGTAGAGGCCAAGCGTCTCGATATCATTGCCAATTTTATGACGCCAGCTCAGGTCAGTTTTGATAGTATTCGTACGACAGAGCTGACTGCGATGCTGATTCAGCTGGTTGCTAGTGAACGCGGTGTGGCGGCCTTACCTGATTGGGTCGTTGCTGAATATGAGAAAAAAGGTTGGGTCGTCTCGCGACCGCTGGGTGATGGTGTGCATTGCCAGCTGTATGCAGCGACACGCACGTCAAGCCAAGATACCGCTTATATGCAAGGGTTTGCGAGTTTGCTACAAGGAATAGTAAAGCCGGTTTAATATTTCGCTATTTACTAAATTATTCCAGTTAAGAAATATCGTCCGCTCTCTTACGTTATGACGAGCATTATGGTAAATGACGGTTCCCTAGTGAGGACTTGAAGCTTCGGTTTTAGGTTAGTGGTATCAACGTTTTAACTTGCTGAGATAGTCACAGTGTACTTCATGGTGTACTTACTGAGCCTAGCTCGATGGTTTTTTGATTACTCCTTTGTAGTGGCATAATACACTTTACTTTAAAGCCTTAAGGCATTGGGAGACTTTATGAAAGTTAAGTTAAGAGATATTGATGAATGTGATGAGTTTTATAGAAAACTTATTGGAAATGTTCGTCTTAGTCACGAAAAAGTATATGAGGTTATAGAGATTCAAAGGACATCTTATCGTATCGAAAACGATGAAGGAGAACCAGGATTATGTGATAAACGTATCTTTAAAATTCTAGACCCCAGTATCCCTAAAGATTACATATATCAATTTAACTTTGATGATAGTGATGAAACTCATGAGGATGAAGAAGGTTTTATATGGAGAAATTTTGAAGAAGAATACAACATAACTCCAAAATGCTTTGCTCAAAGAGCTTTTTTCGATTTCTATTTTGATAAACATGCAGAGCAAGTTGCTATTTATAATGAATACATAAAAAGAAGAAAGGCGTCAAATATTAATAAAATTTTTTAGTTTTAAATAGCTATACCCTATCGGAACCACCTAAAAGGTGCCAAAAACCAATTAATAGATCACTTAAAATAGACTGCAATAAAAGAACTACTCAAATCAGACCATTAAGTGAGTAATATCTATCGAAGGTTACAAAATCAGCTTAAACAAATAAAAGCCAAGCGCCGTTGCCAATAATGTCAGTCCCACATGTAAACCGATGAGCGCTAATCCTGCCAGCAAACGGCCGTCATTAATAAAGGTGAAGACCTCCGCGCTAAAAGTGCTAAACGTTGTCAGCCCACCCAAAAAACCAGTGATTACGAACAGTCTCACATTGTCAGACAAGCCGCTACCCATCCGCCCGAACCACACTAGAGCGAGCCCTATTAACAAGCCGCCCAACACATTAGCGCCCAACGTACCTAGTGGTATCCAATGATGCAGCGGATTAAAGCGCGCAAGCCAGCCTCGCAAACACGCGCCCAGTGCGGCGCCTAAACCAATCGCAATCCACTGCATAGATCATCCTTAGGCTTAATAAAGGTTAACGAATAGCGTATTGAGAAAGTCACCTTTAAACCGCTGGTAGCTCTGTCATCGGCCAACGCGGCACGCAGCTCACCGCCAAATCATCTGACTGTCCCGCTTGCAGGCGCTCGTAACCGGCATAAGCAATCATCGCACCATTGTCCGTACATAATGCTGGCGGTGCATAATGGACAGTTGCGTTTATTTTGGCTAGCTCAGCTTCTAATGTCTCGCGCAAATGGGTATTGGCGCTGACACCACCCGCAATCACCAAACGGTTCATCTCTGCTTGCTTGAGCGCTTTGATGGATTTTTTCACCAGTGTATCGACCATCGCGTGTTGGAAACTGGCAGCGATATCCGCGCGAACTTGTGGGTCGCTATCCGAGACATTACCCGAACCACCTGAGCATGGCGTGTCTTTGATTAGGTTATGCACGGCCGTTTTCATACCGCTAAAGGAAAAATCCAAACCACGATGTAACATCGGTCTTGGTAAACTGTAAGCATTTGGGTTGCCAGTCTCTGCCAGTTTGGCAATATTGGGACCACCAGGATAAGGTAAGCCCAACATTTTGGCGGCTTTATCAAAGCACTCACCTGCCGCATCATCTATCGATTCGCCCAATATCTCATACTGACCCACACCACGTGCGGCGATAAGCAAAGTATGCCCACCAGACACTAAGAGCGAGACAAAAGGAAAAGCTGGAGGGTTTGCACCCATGAGCGGTGCCAACAGATGACCTTCCATATGATGGATACCAATCGCAGGAATGTCTAAGCCATACGCCAAGCTGCGTCCAAACAATGCACCCGTCATTAAAGCACCAATAAGCCCGGGGCCTTTGGTATAAGCAATAGCATCAATCTCGCTTTTCTTGACGTCGCACTGCTCGAGCAACTCATTAAGCAAAGGCACCAGCTTGCGAATATGATCACGGCTGGCAAGCTCAGGTACAACGCCGCCGTAGAGTGCATGCAGCTCTATCTGTGAATACAATACCTGTCCAACCAGACCTTGATTGTCACTGTTCATTTTCTCACTATCAAAAATCGCCAGTCCCGTCTCATCACAAGAGGTCTCTAAACCCAATACCTTCATACTTTTGCCTTTATACCTTTGTTTTCGAGCTGCTTTTTGCCGTTTTTTTATCTTACATCACTTTAGGAATTTGAATAGCGAATAAAATAAGCCAAATACTATTTCTAGGGCGTGTCATCATTTAGATTGTGAGACTTAAAATGAGGAAAATTGCAGCCAAACAAGGAAGAAATTGCCGTAAATATGAACATATTGACAAGATTTCTGACGATGTTTGGCTAAATTTAGCCATTTTAAGACCACTAAATGTATTCATGTGCTAATTGATGACACGCCCTAGTTCAACAAATGATTTTCGCACAGTCAGTCATATTCGTTAAGGTTGATATCAATAAAAAATAGGCATAAAAAAACCGCCATTGTCAGTCACAATGACGGTCAGTTTAACAAATTTCAATGGCTAATATATGCCATTAAGCCTCATTAGCTCACAGATGCTAGCATATAATCAACCGCTGCATGGACTTGCGCTTCAGTGACGCCATTTACCGCTTGCGCTGGCATCTTATTAAAGCCTTTAGCGGAGTGACTATACAGCGTTTCTTTATCCTTGGTCAGACGAGCCGCCCAAGCTGCCGTATCGCCATATTTTGGCGCATTGAGCAAGCCAGCAGCATGACAAACCTGACAGTTTGACTCATACAGTTTAGCACCAGTATCAGCAGCCAGCACTTCAGGCTCAGCAGCAGTTTCAGGTGCTACCGCTTCTTCAACCATCATGTCGGTAGACTCTGTTTCTGCTTCAATCACAGGCTCAGGCGTCGTGATTTCAGGTTCTGCTACGACTGTTTCTTCAACGGCAATATCAGCAGGTTCATTGGCTGCTATAGTCTCTTCAGTGGCCGTGTTATCGCCACTACAAGCACTCATTGCGAGTATCACGCTCATACTGATTACAGACAATCTCAGTTTCTTCATATACGATTGTATATCAATCATGGTTTTACCCTTACTTAATAAGTCTGTAATCGGCTAATAATGCAATATATAAGCTCAAAATACTTGCCTATACTACTAATGACTGTCTAAGAGTTCGTTCAGCACTAACTTATTCAGCAGTGGCTGCCGCTGCATCTTCAGTAGCCATATCAGTGCTGTCAGTAGTCGGAGCAGCGGCTGTATCAGCACTATCGGTAGCCGTTGCTTCTGCCATATCAGTGTCAGCCATACCGGCTTCAGGAGTAGTAGCACCATCGACTGCCGTACCATCTGCAGTCATATCCGCAGCTGGCATCGGGGCGGTTTCTGGAAACTCCATTTCTTCAGCAGGTGGGCCATTTTTGATCGCAAGTGCCGCTGCTTCATCAACGCGATCTTTTGCATATACTTCATGCTCTTTGTCGCCACCACAAGCGCTTACGCTCGCACCCAAAGCAACGATAAACGCTGTGCTCAACACCGTACTTAATACTGTTTTTTTCATGCCAACATCCTCAATAAAATACACACAAAACGGTTCATATGCTTACTAGGGTCTATTTGATATTCAAACGTGGTGCTGGCAGTCACTATTTTTTAGACAATATGCAGTGAAATTGTTGAAGCCTAGTCATTCTAGGTTAAACCATTTCGCCATATATTGGCAAAAAATAGCCCTGCCCTCCACTCAAGCACAGCTCTTGCCTTGCGAACGGGCAAAGCAGTGCTTTGCTCGATCCGTTCTCAAGGCTGATGCTAAAATTACTCCAACCGTTGCTGAAAACCTAGCTAAGGTCTCGACATTATCGTCGGTTTTCGCCTAGTTTGGGGTAACTTTAGCCATCAGCAGCCCTAATATTTGAATATCAAACAGACCCTATAATATGGAAATTATCATAGCATAAACTCCAACCAAACCGTTATAGACTGTAGGGACTTTTTATTCACGGTAAATTTTGTGCCCTGACTCAATCTAAAGCAAGACAGTTGCGCTGAAATACTCATCTAAGCAAATAACATATAGACAATAAACCATTAAAATCGTTGACTTTGTTGGTATTTTTTATTAAAATACCTGCCCTTGTGCTAATGCGCAAGAATTGTCCTAGTTTGAGCTGATGCCTGTAATCTTGAGATATTACGGCTAAATACTAATACACAGCCAAACTAATGCCCTTATATCTCATCCTAATCGAGGAGTCTTCATGCCTGCAGTTAAGGTTAAAGAAAACGAACCAGTAGATATCGCTATCCGTCGTTTCAAACGTGCTTGTGAAAAAGCTGGCGTATTATCAGACGTACGTAAGCGTGAGTTTTATGAAAAACCAACGCAAGTACGCAAGCGCAAAAAAGCAGCTGCCGTAAAGCGTTATAAAAAGAAATTACAACGCGAAACTATTCGTACCACTCGTATGTACTAATCAGTAATCTGATTTAGTTACGTACAAGCGCTACACTAACGCCACTGTTATCCATTGATATCAGTGGCGTTTTTTATGCTACAATTTTTGTTATTACTGCTGATACATTTTTTATCAAAGCCACTTTTTTTATTAAAGCCACTTTTTTATTAAAGCCCCGATCAGCAGGTTTTGCTCTAAAAACCTAACAGACAGCATATGACAAATAGCATTTAACAGATAAATAAGGATGATAGCAGTGAGCCAACTTAAACAGACTTTATCAGACAATATCAAAGTTTCCATGAAAGCTCGTGAGCTTGAGCGCGTTAAGGTATTACGTAACGTACAATCAGTCATCAAGCAAATTGAACTTGATCGTCAAATAGTGCTCGATGATGCAGGCGTACTAGAAGTTCTACAAAAGCAGCTTAAACAACGTCAAGAATCGCTTGGCATCTTTACCGAAAACGACCGTGATGACTTGGCAACCAAAGAGCAGTTCGAGATCGATATCATCAATGAGTTCATGCCACAACAAATGAATCAAGACGAGATCATGGCATTGGTAAATGCCGAGATTGCCACGCAAGGTGCTACTTCTATGCGTGATATGGGTAGTGTGATGGGCGTGCTAAAGAACAAAACCGCTGGTCGTGCTGACCCTGCGCTCATCTCTAAGCTGGTAAAAGAAGCTTTGCAAGGTTAATATTTTTTATGGTCAACATCGTTGCTTGAGACTGATGTGCCGTAGCTGTAAATGATGAACAGATAAACACAACCGCCTAAGGCTTAAAGTCTTTGGCGGTTTTTACGTCTTTGATTTCTGCATTGATGCTCGCCAAAAGCGGACGCGCACTATTTGCTTGCGCGGTCGTTTGCATGCTTTCAGCCAATCGTTTGGCCTGCGTTAAGGAAGTAAGCGCACTTTCATAGCGCCCGTTCCAGAGCTGATCATGGCTGCGATAGCGCAATGCGTTGATTGTCGCGATGTTGGCTAACTGCGGGGAGTCAGTCGTTTTGGCAATTTTCTCATTGGCAAGTTGTAAGCTTTGCCATGCATAACGATCGCTTGGTTGCTGCTGGGTCAAAGGCTTTAACAGGGCTTGTGCTTTGGTCGGCTGATTACTGTTCGTCAACGCTTCGGCTAAATACAAGCGCAAATCACGACGCTCAGGGTAAACACGCTGCTGACGCTCTAATACTTCGGCGGCTTGCTGCCATTTGCCTTGTTCGCTCAGCATTTGGCTATGCGTAATCGACAACAATGGCTCTAATGACTGGCGCTGCACCGCTGGTAACACGACAAGTTCCGCCAATATGTCATTGGCATCAGTAAAGCGTTGTTGCTCGCTATACCAAGTCATCAACGCCAATTTGGCTCCTAAGCTGTTTTTGGCAGCCGCTGTCAGTGTGGTCTCAGATGCATGCTTACCTGTACTTTGGACGCGCCAATAAAGCAAATCAAACTGCACTTGATGACGCTGCTGCTGGCTTAATGACATGGCGGGATACTGCTGGGCGCGGCTCTGTGATTCGCTCAAACGTTCATTGCTTAAGGGATGCGAACGTACAAAACTGGGCAAAAACAGATTGGCTGTCTGATTAAGTTGGCTTTTTTGATTCATCGTGGCAAAGAATCTAGGCATCGCGCGTGGGTCATACCCAGCTTGGGTCATAATTTGCATCCCTACCCGATCGGCCTCGCGTTCGTTGTTACGACTAAAAGCCATGCTGCTATTCATTAGTGCTGTTTGGCTGCCCATCAGTACTGCTGCTGTGGCATCACCATCGACCGCTGATGCGGCAATCGCGGCCAGCATACCGCCTATTTGCATCAGCAAGGCTTTCTTACGTTCATCAACGCCACTCTCATAATGGCGTTGGCTAATGTGCGCCACTTCATGAGCGACGACACTAGCCAATTCATCCATACTACTCGCAGCCAGTATCGTCCCTGTATTGATGCCAATGACGCCGCCTGGCACTGCAAAAGCATTAATACTGGGATTGTCGATGATCACCAAGCCCAAGGGCGCTTGCTCACGCGCTTGTGCATTGAGCCGCCACGTCATTTCTTTAACCGTTTCTTGCACCCAAGGATCATGCTCCATTTTTGCGCGACCATTGATACGTTGTAATGACCACTCGCCAAGCAGCTTATTTTGATACTGTTCCGCGAAGCTCAGTCCTTGCCCGCGTAAGTTGGGTAAATCTAGCGCTTCTGCCGCTGGTGTTTGCCATGAGTTATAGGCAAATGGCGCAGCAGAATTTTCGCTACTATTGGCGCCAGTTGTCAGAGCCAATAATACAGCCGATAGCCCTAGTTTTATTGCATGAGGCATAAGCAAACGACCTGTTTTTTGTTTGGATACAAACAATATCATTTTCTGTATATCCTTAACGATGGCGCACTCATTCAATATATTGCTGCCTTGTCTATAGTCGGTTCAGTATAATTTGGATACAAGGAAGGCGAGTGAAAGTACTACAAGTAGTAGACTAAGCAAGCTTGACACCGTATCCAATTTATAGAGGATTGACTATACCAAGCAGTGACTGTTTATTAGAATGATACAGATGCGCATCTTACCCGCTTGATAATAACGTAATTTTGACTATACGAGCTTGTTTATACAAGGTCAATTCTAGTCTGTATTTAGCTACCAATAACTCGGCTGTGCGTCACTATTGTGCAACATGGCAATGTAATTATTGATGGTCAATTTTTGGTTTGATTGTTGATAGCATTTTTAGCTGTCAGCCTTGAGTAGTCATTCTAGTGAGCCAAACATTACGATGACTATATTCAACTGCAACTGCATCGCGGCAATTTGCTATAATAACGAATGGTGGCAAAATGTCCACACTAGTGCCGTTTACTTAATAGACCCAACATATTGATAAGTTAATATTAATAAATATGGTCGATTAAATTCTCTACGGCTACCAACTCAAGTTTTAATATCTCAAGGTCTTTTATGTCTGCTGACAGTCAGTTAATTACCGCACAAGGGTCTTACTCTGTTTGTTTGTCAGCAAGTTTGCCTGATACGCAGCAGCATGTTATTAAAGAGTTATTAGACTTATTGCCTACTGGTCATATGGGTAATATGGAGTTGGATGGCACGACAGGCTCCGCTCAACTGATCCTCAATATAAAAAGTTGGATAGACGGGCGTGGACTTGCCTGCCCGATGCCGCTGTTAAAAACCAAAGTGGCACTACGCGATGTAGCAGCTGGCGAGTCGTTATATGTTGTGGCAACCGACCCTAACTCGAAAGCGGATATCACCGCTTTTTGTCAGCAAAGCCAGCAAGCTAAAACGACGCCTAGTTTGGGATTAACGATGAGCGAAATGACCGACAAAGTACTGGTTGATGGCGCTACATCACAGCGTTTCGATACAATATATCACTTCATCATTACCAAAACTGATAGCAACTAAGCGTCGCTATCCTTTACAATTACAACAATAAAGATTTTTATCTGACTGTTTGTTTATTTAACCAAGGTCAAGAATATGGCTACTACCGCTAATGATGCTGCGAAAACACGTAAAAAAGATGGCGCAGCGCCTGAAAAAAACGAAGCGCGCGATGCAGCCCTAAAAGCTGCTGCTGCGCGTCCACCTTATGATGCTAGTGCATTTGAAGATACGAGCACTCGTGACTTAGTGCCAGCGATGCCGACGCATCTGTCAGCGCCTGGGGTCAATCTGGGCGCGTATATCAATACTGTGCATCAAATCCCTATTTTAACCCCGACGCAAGAGCAAGAGCTTGCCCATCGCTATTATGATGAAGGCGACGTAGAAGCAGCACGCTTGCTCGTTATGTCGCATTTGCGCTTTGTGATTCACATCGCGCGCAGTTATTCAGGCTATGGTTTACCACAAGCGGATCTCATTCAAGAAGGCAACTTGGGGTTAATGAAAGCCGTCAAGCGTTTTGATCCGAATAAAGGCGTGCGTTTGGTTTCTTTTGCAGTGCATTGGATCAAAGCGGAAATTCACGAATTTGTGATTCGTAACTGGCGCATTGTAAAAGTCGCGACCACCAAGGCGCATCGTAAGCTTTTCTTTAACTTACGCAGTCTTAAAAAGACCAATAACCAACTCACCCTTGAAGAAGCAGATGCCATCGCCAATGACTTAAATGTCACGCGTAAACAAGTGCTTGAGATGGAATCCCGTCTCACCTCTTATGACGCCTCTTTTGAAGCGCAATCTAGCGATGATGACGATGGCCGTTATGCGCCGCAGCTGTTTTTAGAAGACGGCATCGATCCTGCTGAGATGGTGGAAGAATCAGATTGGGAAGAAAACAACTCATCGGCATTGATTGCAGCGATGGATACCCTCGATGATCGTTCACGCGATATCGTTGAGCAACGCTGGCTGTCTGAGCAAAAATCAACCTTGCACGAATTGGCAGCGGTTTACTCTATCTCGGCTGAGCGCGTACGCCAAATCGAAAAAAATGCTATGGATAAAATCCGTGAGGCGATGACTATCGATAGTGTCATTTTACCCAATGACATTCAGTAAATCATTTCCTATGCGCTATTACCGCTGCGCTATTGACAGGCTTGAATAATAATACGAGTTTTCGCATGGTAAATTGGATAGGTATTGCAGCGATCAATATGGCCATTGCTGTTGGCTTAGGCGCGTTTGGGGCACATGGCCTCAAAGGTATGGTCAGCACTCAGCAGCTTGAGTGGTGGCATACGGCAACACTCTATTGGTTTATCCATGCCCTCGGTTTATTGCTGGTCGGTATACTTGTCCGTCTAAATTATACGACTCAGACGAGTGCATGGTTGCTACAAGTTGGCGTCATTATATTTGCTGGTAGCCTATATGCGATGACATTGGGCGCACCGCGTTGGTTTGGTGCAATCACACCTATTGGAGGTGTTTTGATGATTGCAGGTTGGCTGTGGTTTGCTGTCTCAGCGTTCCGCTTGAGCAAGGTAGCCAGCTAAATATAGTCAAAATATCCTAAAAACGCGACGGTACTGCTGATATCAATTTTTTGTAGCCTCTGTCTGCGTAGGCACAGCAAGCAAGAAAAATTGATATCAGCAATGAGTGATGGTTCGATATTACTTTTCACTGACTACAGTAAAGTGATTAACAGCTGCGAGAAAGATAGATAATAATGATGTGACTGAACGATATGGTAAAAAAAGGAATTTTAACAATTAAGGAGTACATTTTATGAGTACCATTAGCGTTAATGGTAAACATCTACAGACCACCCATCAGACCGTTCAATTGGTTATCAATGAGCTAGGACTTAGCGAAGGTCGCTATGCGGTTGAAGTCGATGGAGATCTGATCCCAAAGAGTGAACTTGGTCAGCTACGTATCACTGAGGGGATGAATATTGAAGTGGTACAAGCAGTTGGTGGCGGCTAGTTGTTCATTGGATAGCGACCTCCAAAATAATAATTGAGCAACATCAGTAGCTACGACAAGCAAAAACTTATTAATAACATCCTCTCTTTCGTTAAATGATGACGGGATGATAAGCAATAAAAAGACCTCAACGTTAGATACGTTTGAGGTCTTTTTTATTGCTTATTACGTCGTTACTCAATCAATGGGCTATTTATATTATTTATTCATATAGTCGATTCAATTTAAAAGTAGTACAAGGCAACCGAGTGTAGATGTATATGTGATACTTCAAGCGAGGTTAACGCTGTAATACTTTTATAGTGGAATGACTATACTATTTATGGGTTTATTAGCCACTATATATTGAGCATCAATCATAATAAAACTAAACGGCTGGCGCTACATCAGCGGTACTGAGATCTTCATAGCGTCCGTCACGCCCTGCACCCTGAGTCTTTTTACGCTCTTGACGGGTTTTATACTTACGTACTTGTCTATCAAGCTTGTCTGCCATCTCATTAATGGCTTTATACATATCATCCTCAAGCGCTTGGACAAACATTTCTTGACCTGAGACTCGCATAATCGCTTCGGCTTTATGGCTCTTTTTACCACCATCACTTGCGCCGCTATTGTCTAGCGATAAGATCACTTTAATACTTTGTATCTGATCGAAGTGACGCTCTACTTTTTCAAGTTTTTCGCGAACCGCTTTGTCCATTGCATCGGTAACACTGATATGGTGACCACTGATAGAAACATTCATATTATTGTCCTTTTATTTATGACTTACAATCAACAGATGAAGTGGCATTCCTACCCTTTTCATCTTGCCTTACCAACGACCGCTACGAAATTTTCGGTAAAAGTTGACGTATCCTTGTATTGCCAATTTAGTATCGCCATTTTTTTACCAAAAAAAATTTTACGTCGTTTTTGTCCTTGGTATGACTCTAATTTGTCATGAAAACCTGATAGTAGCAAGACAGTAAATTGTAATTAAATGTAATAAAAACTGTTGTTTCTTTCAGGGTTCTATATAATCAAAAAATTTTATTTTTTATATTTATAATAAGGTATATTGAAATTTTCCTGACTTTTAGGATAAGTCATTGAATTATGACAATTAATATTTTTGTTTGCGTTGGGCAGATGAGCCAATATTCATCGCTTCACGATATTTGGCCACCGTTCGGCGAGCAATATCAATACCTTCAGAAAGCAGCTGATCTTTTATGCGATTGTCAGACAGCGGTTTTTTGGGGTCTTCATCCGCTATCAGCTTCTTAATCATCGCGCTGATAGCCGTCGAGGAGATGTCGCCATCGCTACTACTGACATGCGATGAGAAGAAATGCTTGAGTGAAAACAAGCCTTGCGGTGTCAAAATGCTTTTGCTAGTGGTCAAACGCGAGACGGTCGATTCGTGCAAATCAACCTCTTCAGCGATGACTTTTAAGATAAGCGGTTGCATGGCCGTCGCGCCGTGCTGCAAAAACTCTTGCTGATAGCGCACGATACTGGTCGCTACCTTTAACAGGTTTTGATTGCGCTCTTCGATACTACGAATAAACAGCCGCGCATCGGTGAGATTTTCACGCAAATATTGATTATCAGGGCTGTCATCGCCACGTTTGACCAAATTGGCATATTCTTGATTGACCCGTAGTTTTGGTAATGTCTCAGGGTTCAGCCGTACCTGCCAGCCATCTATTTGTGCAGTAGCATTGGCTCTGTTGCTATTATTGGTGTTCTGAGTATTGTGGCGACGGATAGGCGTAACCAGCACATCAGGGATGTCATAACTGGCAGGCGGTTGAGCGTAATCTGGCTGATTACTTTGAAACAGCAAACCTGGCGAAGGGTTTAAGCCGCGCAGTAAGTTAAGCGCAGGGGTAATGTGCTCAGGTGCCAACCCTGTCCGTTCAGTCAGCGCTTTGATATTATTACTGACTAAATGCTCACTGGCGGATAGTAACGCTTGCGCCTCTTTGAGATAGTCAGTATCAGCATCGAGCTTGACCAGCTGAATCGCTAGACACTCACTCAGATTGCGCGCACCGACGCCCAATGGATCGCACGATTGAATAACGCGCAGTACTGCCATGACCTCATCATGCTCAACGCGCTCCTCCCATTGATAAAAGCTCGCCATGGTCTCAAAGCTTTGTAACAGCTCATCAATATCAAGGCGCACAAAGCCCATATCATCCATCGAGTCCATCAGATATTCTGCAATCAGCATGTCCGTCTCTGAGAGACGCTTAAAGTTAAGCTGCCAACGCACATGATCCTGTATCGTGGCGCAGGTAGCACCTTGATAGCGATCAAACTCATCATAATCTGATTTTGCTAAAGCACTAGAAGCACTCCCAGCACTAAAATGACTGGCATCAAAACGGTCAGTATCAAAGCGACTATCGTCATCACTGTCTAACGCTTGATAATCTGTCGCACCCTCATCGATACCTGACTGCTGTAGTTTATCGAAGCTATCCGCTGAACCATCACTATAATCGCCCGTACTATCATCGTCATAGCTGGAAGTAGTAGATGACGCGGTAAATGAATCAGCGCCAGCAGCTTGGTTCCAAGTATCGAGGGTTAATGGCTCGCTAAAATCATCCACCATCGTATCGTTACTGCTCTCGTATTCGTCTTCTTCATCCTCGATACGTTCAAGCAGTGGATTACTATCCAGCTTGGCCTGAACCTCTTGTGCGAGCTCAAGACTAGAGAGCTGCAACAATTTAATGGCTTGCTGCATTTGCGGGGTGAGCTTTTGTGACGTACTTAACGTGGTCGCCAATCCGAACGACATACTCATAGGTAGCTTATTACACTCCAATCGTGGTGATATAGTCTGTAGTTAATCCTGTATAAATCAGATACGGCGTTGGGCTTGCTTAGTCTACTGTTTGTAGCACTTTCAATCGCCTGCTTTGTATCTAAATTATATTGAACCGACTATACATTATGCTGATTAAGGTCGTGAGTTCAAATTATCAGGTCATGACGATAGCATTTTTTGCCACAATTTTGCTATGATAATTTATACCCTATGCGCACGAGCTTTTAATACCTTTCTTATAAAAATACCGAGATACAGATTTTACTGCCTAAATGAATCAAGATTTCAGCACATATAACCTGTTAATAATGACAAACTTATTATGATGAGAAAGATGAGATAAACGCCTTGTCAGCTCAAGAATAACTGAGGAGCAAACTATGAATAGTCCTATAAATAATACGCAATTTACCATTGCTGCGATCCAAATGAACAGTCAGCAAAACACGGATAACAACTTAGCAGATATAAAAGCCGCCATCATTGATGCCCGCGCCCAAGGTGCTCAGCTGGTTGTGTTACCAGAAAACTGCTGCAGCATGGGTGAGCAGCTTGCCACTGCTGAGCAATTTGATGTACTATCAGCGACGTTGGCGGATTACGCTCGTACCTACGGTATTTATGTGCTGGTCGGCTCCCTGCCCTGTGTTTATCGCCCAGACGGCATGGTAGTACCTGATGGTAGATTGCGTCAAGTCAGCCAGCTGTTTGCCCCTGATGGTAAACGGGTAGCACGCTACGACAAAATTCATTTATTCACAGCGACGGTGGCAGATAAGCAAGGCAACTATAATGAAGCCGCTACGTTTGAGCCGGGTACACAAACCGTCATCGCACCGATTGAGGTAAATGATGCCGTTTATCAACTGGGGATGATGGTTTGTTTTGATTTGCGTTTCCCTGCCTTGGCGCAGCGTTTGCGGCAAGCGGGTGCTGACATATTGAGCGCGCCGTCAGCCTTTACTTATTTGACGGGGCAAGCACACTGGTCGCTGTTGCTACGCGCGCGGGCGCTAGACAGTCAATGTATGGTCATTGGCGCAGCACAAGGCGGTGACCATCTCTACAAAAATGGGAATACACGGCAGACGTGGGGACATACCGCCATCACCGCTTTTGATGGCACTATTATAAATAGCTATGATGATAGTGCACTGAGTAAGCAGTCTATGGGCAAAGAAGCTGTTGTTCAAGAACAGCAAAATTATGAAATAGTCTTGGCAACTTTTGATAAGTCTGCTCAAGCGCAAGGTCGGCAAAAGATGCCTATCTTTGACTGCCATCGTTTGGCTTAAGGATAGCGCTGGTTTGTTTACATAAGCTGCTTTAGGGTTTGAATGTCAGTCTTTAAACTTTACGTTGAGTCTTTATTATTCTGCGCATGAGTCGCGCGCGGATGGGCGCGATCATAGACTTGCGTAAGCTTAGCAAAATCCACATGGGTATAAATTTGTGTGGTGCTAATGTCGCTATGCCCAAGCATCTCTTGTACCGCCCGCAAGTCGCCGCTGCCCGACAGCATGTGCGAGGCAAAGCAATGGCGTAATAGATGCGGATACATATTTTGCGCAATGCCTGCCCGCGTTGCCGCGACTTTTAGACGTTGTTGCACTGCTCGCGTTGACAAGCGTGTGCCCAATTTTTCACTGATAAATAACGCGGTGTCCATCTGCTCTACCCACAGATTACGATGCGGTAGATAGCGCGTAATCGCTTCTGCTGCTTTGACGCCAAATGGTACTAGGCGCGTCTTATTGCCTTTACCTGTCACTCGTACCCGCAAATCAGACAAATCCACATCTGCCATATCGAGCGCGACCAACTCGCCGACACGCAGACCGCTGCTATAAAGCAGTTCAAACATCGCTTTATCACGCAACCATAAGCGCGCTTGCTCCGGCGTATCAGGGATTTCTTGATCCAGTAGTTGCGTCAGTAAATCCACGTCAGCGATCGATGGTAGTGGTCGAGGACTGCGCTTAAGCTGATAGCCAGTCGTTGGATTGATGCGTGCCAAATCCTCCTCGATCAACCACCCATAAAAATGGCGGATGGCGGACAGCTCTTGCTGGACACTAGCAAGTGCCAGCTTATCTTCATCGAGTCGTTGGCTGATATGCTGGGCAAGTTGACGCTTATCACAGCGCGTCCACGTCAAGCGCTTGCCGCGTAAAAACAGCGCCAGTTGGTTCAGTCCCGCAAAATAAGCGGTCAATGTATGAGGTGAATGATTGCGCACTGACAAAGTGTTCAGCCAACGATGTACTGGTGCGAGCAGCTCTCGTAATGCAGCATCTGACTCGATAGTGGCGGCCAGCTCAGCGGATAGCCATGATTTTGACTTCGAATCTACTGTAGGTGCTGTAGGCGCTGTCGTCATTGTCTATCAGCTATCAGCACTGGGCTTGATGCCCGCTTGCGCCATCAGACCATCTGGGCTAAATACGCCCTCATAAACAAATGCCGTTGGCCCCGTCATCATGACCGAATAGCCCGGCTGCCATTTGATAATCATGCTACCGCCATAGAGCTGTGCGCGCACATCTTCGCCTTCATCGAGCCAGCCTTCACGGATACCGACCGCCACTGCCGCACATGCGCCAGTACCACAAGCTTGGGTCTCGCCGACACCGCGTTCATAGACACGTAGACGAATATGACGCTGGTTCATCACTTGCATGAAGCCGACATTGACACGATCGGGGAATGCCGGATGTGACTCAATGGCTTTGCCTAATGTTTCAACATCGGCATCGAGTACGTTGTCGACTTTTATAACGGCATGCGGGTTGCCCATATTGGCAACATAGAGCTGCACAGGCGTCCCATTAACGTCTAGGTGGTAAGCGTTTTGGATCTTGGTGGTGGCTCTTGGGGTAAATGGAATCTCGTTTGGCTCAAATTTCGGCTTGCCCATATCGACTTCTACCCAACCATAACGATCAGTGGTCAAAGAAATAATACCGCTCGCTGTCTCAACACGCAGACGCTGCTTAAATGACAGTTTACGTGCTTGTACAAAACGCGCAAAACAACGTGCGCCATTGCCACACTGCTCGACCTCGGTGCCATCAGTATTAAAAATACGATAACCAAAATCGACATCAGGGCGCATGGGCGGTTCAACCACGAGCAATTGATCGAAGCCAATGCCCAAATGACGATCACCCAACAACTGCACCAAATCCTTGGTTAATTCTAAGCGCTGGGTCACCAAATCGATGACCATAAAATCATTGCCCAGACCATGCATTTTTGTAAATTCTATGAGCATATCCTTGAGTCCTATCCTATTTTTATGTATGTGTTATATTAGCACGCTGTCAGATACAATCATAATTATCACCGCCATCAAATACTAAGTTATATTTATCCTTTAAAACCAATATCTTGATAAAGCTCTGTCATAAAAAAACCCACTATCAGTACGATAGTGGGTTTTTTTATATTCAAATGTCATGGAAATACTACTACTCGGCTTGCCACAGCGTTTCGTCTGCATATAACGCTTCAATGGTTTCGCGTTTGCGAATCAGCTGATGGCGATCATCGGCTACCATGACCTCACTAGCACGCGGACGCGAATTATAATTGCTACTCATGGTAAAGCCATAAGCACCAGCACCCGTTATCGCTAAAACATCACCTGTAGCAAGCGACAACAAACGGTCTTTCGCTAAGAAATCCCCTGTCTCACAGATAGCACCAACGATATCCCATGGCTGCGTACCGTCAGTGTCTAGACCATTCTGTGGTAACATTTCAGGAATCACGGCCATTTCAGCTTGGTATAAAGCTGGACGAATCAAATCGTTCATCGCGGCATCAACAATGGCAAAATTCTTATGCTCGGTTGGCTTTAATACGTCCACTGTGGTCAATAAGATACCGGCATTGGCCACAATACTACGACCCGGCTCAAAGAATACCGTCAGGCCAAGCGCGCTTAATTTAGGCAATAACGCCTCGGCAAACTCATCGATAGACACGGGCGTTTCATCAATATAACGCACACCCAGACCACCGCCCAAATCGATATGGCGTAGCTCGATACCTTTGTCGCGCAGGCTATGCACCAGTTCAATAATTTTATCCAATGCTGCGACAAATGGCTCAACCTCAGTCAACTGCGAGCCAATATGACAATCAATCCCGACGATATCGATATGCGATAATTCTGCCGCTTGTTGGTAGACAGCAGCCGCATCTTCGTGAGTGATGCCGAACTTGTTGTCTTTGAGACCTGTCGAGATGTAAGGATGAGTCTTTGCATCGACATTTGGATTGACGCGTAACGAGATTGGCGCAGGCTTATTAAGTGACTTTGCGACTTCATTGATTAAGGTCAGCTCGCTGATAGACTCGACATTAAAGCAACCAATACCTTGGGTCAGTGCGTATTCGATGTCGCCATAAGTTTTGCCAACGCCTGAGAATACCACGCGAGATGCAGCGCCACCAGCAGCCAGTACACGCATCAGCTCACCGCGAGAAACGATATCAAACCCAGCACCTGCCTCTGCCAAAATACCAAGCACGGCCAGATTAGAGTTGGCCTTAACCGCATAACAAACCTGATGCTTTAGACTGGAAAAGCTATCCGTATAGGCTTGATAGACGTCTAATATCGCCTGTTTTGAGTAAACATAACAAGGCGTGCCATAATGCTTGGCCAACGCTGCGACACTAACTTGCTCCATATATAAAGCGTCGTCGCGATAGTGCAGTGCTGGTAAGTGGGCAGTTAAAGCGTTAGGGTCGATATATAACCCTTGCTCAGTCTGGATGGTGACTGACTCACCAATAGTAACATCGGTTACGCCTGCGTGTTGCTCAGAATGACTCATATAAACATCTCTAATTTCATCAGGTTATCAAGGGTAAAGGTTGTCGGTTGAGACGAGCCAGAACAGCTCTTTGACAAACAATTTTTCTATAAAATTAATAATCGTTAATATCGGTACTCGGTTCAGGTAATACTTGCTGCTGTTCTAGGTAGCGCGTTTTTTGATAGTCATCATCATCGACACTAGCGAAGGCAGCGTCTTGTGGATTGCTGGTACTGTCGATTTTATCGGTACTCTCTTGCACGGTCTGGCTACTGGAGTCTACTAAATACAAATCGCCTTTTTGCCCGCAGCCTGACAAGCCCAACATCATGGTACTGCCAATAATGAAAGTATAGAAGACACGGCGGCTACTGCTAACCAATACGTTAGTAGACTCAGGCTTGGAGAAATGGGGTTTAATAAACATAGAATAGATGACCTTTAACATTGCAATGGTGTGGAGGCGCTAAAAACAAGCAGTATTAGGGCTTGTCTTCAATTCAATCGATAGTCATATAAATGGGCTAAAAATGGCTAAATCTTGCCAAACATCGTCAAATAGCTGGTTAATATCCCGATATTATCTGCGCTATTTTTCTTGTTTGACGGCAATTTATCTCATTTTTATCACCATTTTTGAAATGAAGACACGCCCTAGTAAAAACCAAATTAAAAATCGAGCACCAAAACAGGAGGATATGACAAGGTTTTAATCATAGCATTATTCTATAAAGCTGTGCGCATAGTGGCTATTAATAATGACCATTCATAATGGCTATTCATGGTTGCTATTCATGGTTGCTATTCATAGTAATTGTGAATCACTCAAAAATTTATTAAGCGTTGGTATTATTTTGAGGGGTTACTTTATTTTGGATGTACTACATTACTTTTAGAACTATTACGAGAGCACCATTTTAGTTAGTAAATAGCGATTTGGCAGCTTTTTGACAAACTTTCTTACAATTTATATTGCTCATAGTTTTAGTGCTTTAGCAGCTATCACACTCCAATGATACTCGGTGCACAGTTGTATTAATTACACGCTCAGTACTGAACTTAAACCTTATCATGGTCGTGGTATAGGCACAAAAATATGTTACATTATAGCCCGACCTTGCAGCTGTGACGAGCGCGCTAGCAAGCGCCTCATCGACACTCGACAAGTATGGCCGTGCAAGAATGACCAAAATCAGCCCTATTTTTGTTTGACGGATGTCAGCATAAATACGGCTGGTTTTTGTTTATTTAATCCGTGTTAATCTATAATGATTCAACACTTATAAAATATAATCTAAGGATAGAGTATGAGCGCCAGCCTGACCACCACTTTTGATGATAAAAACTCTGACACATCAACCCTGACCAGTCCTACTTTAGTCCTTAATTGTGGCTCTTCTTCTATCAAATACGCATTGATTAGTGATGACAACTCTACTCGTATTACTGGTCTTGCCGAAAACTTAGGTCTGGATACTGCCCGTATCAAACACACCACTCTAAATGGCGAAAAACTCGAAATCTCTATCCCAGGTGGTCGTCATAAGCTGGCGCTACAAAAAATCCTTGAGCTATTAGAGCAATATCATTTCATCGCGGTCGGTCATCGCGTGGTACATGGTGGCCGTGAATACTCTGAGGCGGTGCGAGTCGACGATCATGCACTCGCAGAAGTAAAGCGCCTCAAGATACTGGCACCACTACACAATCCTGCCAATGCCTTGGGTATCGAAGCGGTGCAAGCCATTTATCCTGATATGCCGCAAGTCGTGGTGTTTGATACCGCCTTTCACCAAACGATGCCGCCCGTTGCGTTTCGTTATGCCCTGCCAAAGTACCTGTACGAAGAACACAAAATCCGTCGTTATGGTTTTCATGGCACCTCTCATGCCTATGTCTCAGAGCGTACCAGCCAAATCACGGAGTCTAAAGGGCCACATGGTTGGCTAACAGCACATCTCGGTAATGGCTGCTCGGTGGCTGCCGTATACGATGGCAAGAGTCTCGATACCAGTATGGGTCTGACCCCACTCGAAGGTCTGATGATGGGTACGCGTAGCGGTGATGTCGATCCTAGCTTGCACATGCATCTAAAGCGTCAACTCGGTATGAGCTTAGAAGAGACTGATAAAATGCTCAATAGTGACAGTGGTCTGCTAGGCATATCAGGCTTGTCTAACGATCTGCGTACTATCGAGCAAGCAGCCAGTGAAGGTCATAAAGACGCACAGCTGGCGATTGAGATGTTCTGTTACCGCGCTGGTAAATACCTTGCCAGTCTAAGCTGTGCGCTACCGGAGTTTACCGGTATCGTCTTTACCGGTGGTATCGGTGAAAACTCAGTGACCACGCGTGCCAGCATCTTAGCAGTGATGCGTCATTTTGGTATCAAAATAGATGCGGACAAAAACGCGGATTTATCCCGTGGTAAAGAAGGCAGCTTCCATGCAGATGACAGTAGTATTGAGCTGTGGGTCGTACCAACGGATGAAGAATACCGTATCGCGCAAGAAACGCGTCAGGCCTTGAATTTGGTATAAGCCTATTTAGATATTATACTCAGCGTTTATCATTTTTGATGGTTATAAAAAACATAGAATAAAATGCTCAGTATTTTTTATGCTGCCAATAATAAATCGAAGTCTAAAACAAAATAAATCGTAGGAAACCTTATGCAAACCATTTTACTTGTTCCCATCAGTCGCGGTATCGGTGTGACATCGGCTGCGCTTGGATTGATTCGCGCGTTTGACTATAACGGTATAAAAGCGGGCTTTATGAAGCCGTTTTTGCAAGATGACACCCTTGATAAACAACACAGCTTGGACAGCTCAAGTGCGTTGGCCATGCATGCCTTTGGTCTAAAGCCACCCAAATCTATCAGCCGTCAGCACGTCGAGCGCATGATCGGCGATGACAACCTTGATGATTTAATGGAAGAGGTCGTCGGCAATTATCATACGCTCGGCGATGACTATGATGTGGTCATCTGCGAAGGTTTGGTACCGACCACCGAGACCTCTTATGCCTCACAAATCAACCGAGCAATCGCTCATGCTTTGGATGCCAAGATTATATTTGTCAGTACCGCTGACATCAGCAAACCTGCCTATTTAGCAGACAAACTGGATGTGCACGCCCGTGAGTTCGGTGGTGTCATCGATTCGCGTACGTTAGGCGTGATTTTGATGCGTGTGCAAGATGTGCCCAACACTTTTGACAATCAACCTGTCGCACCTGGGGAAGCGGTCGTCAGCTTGGACCCGAACTTTATGCAAGAGGTTCAGCGCTTATCGCCTTCGTTCAATACCGAAGCGTTTCGCCTTATCGGTGTTGTACCCTTTAGCGATTCATTATCTGTGCCGCGTACATGGGATATTGCTACAGAGCTTGATGCCACATGGCTAAACATTGGGGAAGCCAAAACACGTCGTATCAACCGTATTAGCCTAACGGCGCGCTCAGTGTCACGCGTCAATGAAGTCTTTAAGCGTGGCACCTTAATCGTGGTGCCGGGTGATCGTGATGACTTGCTGCTGGCCGCTGGATTGGCCTGTATCAATGGAATTCCACTGGCAGGCTTGGTATTGACTGGCGGTATCACACCCAGCCCGACGGTTACAGAGCTTTGGCATTCAGCGCTCAAAACTGGCATCCCTGTCATGAGTGTCGAAAGCGACAGCTATGAGACAGTACAGAGCCTTGTACACATGAGCTCTGAGATTCCAAGCGATGATATTGATCGCGCTGAAGAAGTGGCTCGTTATGTGGCTGCGCACTTGGATCTAAGCTGGATTAAAGAATACTTTAGCCGCAATCATGAGCCGCGCTTGTCACCTTCTGCATTTCGCCATCAGTTGGTCAAAAAATCTCAGCAAGCTAAAAAACGCATCGTGCTACCAGAAGGTTCTGAGCCACGTACCGTAGAAGCTGCCTGCATCTGCCAAAGTCGTGGCATCGCTAACTGTGTACTGCTTGCCAAGCGTAGCGATGTCGAGCAAGTCGCCAAAAACCGTGATTTGACGCTGCCTGAAGGTCTAGAAATCATCGACCCTGACAGCCTCGACATGAGCAAATATATCGCCGCCATCGTTGAGCGCCGCAAGGGTAAAACATCCGAAGACGTCGCTGCCGAATACCTAAAGGACACCGTGTACTTGGGTACCATTATGCTTCAGTTAGATGAAGTCGACGGTCTGGTTTCAGGTGCGATTCATACGACTGCCAATACGGTACGCCCAGCATTTCAGTTAATCAAAACCGCGCCGCAGTATTCCTTAGTATCGTCAGTCTTCTTTATGCTATTGCCTGAGCAAGTGGTGGTCTACGGTGACTGTGCGATCAACCCTGATCCCAATGCTGAAGAGCTGGCAGAGATTGCTATCCAGTCGGCTCAGTCTGCCGCTGCTTTTGGTATCGATCCAAAAGTCGCGATGATCAGCTATTCGACTGGCTCATCAGGCACAGGGGCGGATGTCGAAAAAGTCGCCCGTGCGACTCAAATCGTCCGCGAGCGTGCGCCAAACCTAAAAGTCGACGGACCACTACAGTACGACGCGGCCTCTGTCATGAGTGTCGGCAAGCAAAAAGCACCGGACTCACCTGTCGCGGGACAAGCCAATGTCTTTATTTTCCCAGATCTTAATACGGGCAATACCACTTATAAGGCAGTACAACGTAGCGCCAACGTCATCAGTGTTGGGCCGATGCTACAAGGCTTGAACAAACCAGTAAACGATCTATCACGTGGTGCCTTGGTCGATGATATTATCTATACCATCGCGCTAACTGCTATCCAAGCCCATAGCGACTTAATTTAAGCGACTTGATTTAAGCGTCACACGGTTTTCTGATTAAAAGTTTAATGATTAGCAGTATATAACACCGCCGACTGTCACTATGATGGTCGGCTTTTTATTGCGATTTTAATGACAGATGCTCCGTTGCCCACTACAATAGCGCTATAGTCAGGTCAATATAAAAAAGAGACAGTGTGACTGATATAAATTTTTTGTAGCCTCTGTCTGCGTAGGCACAGCAAGCAAGAAAAATTTGTACCAGTCACGCATTATAATGTCGTGTATCTATTTTATTTAGTATCGACTATATCGTCTATTTTTAATCCATCATAACGTTTTCTTATCAGCCATTTGACCCACTTATTTATGCCAAACCTTACCAATGACCGCCTTGCAGAAAATCCTGCCCCTGCCATTCGTGCCTACTTGGGTGGCTCATTTGATCCCGTACACAAGGGTCATCTGCAAATGGCGATGTACGTCTACCAGCATTTATTGCCAATAGCGAAGCAGCAACAGCGCGCACTGCATGTGTCTTTATTGCCCAATGCCCGCTCGCCTTTTAAAAATGAAAGCACCAACCCTAAGCACCGTTTGGCAATGCTAAAGCTCGCAACACTTAATACCCCACTACAGATTGATGAGCTGGAGCTGTGGCAAGCACCGCCCGTCTATACTATCGATAGCGTCCGCACCTTACGGCAGCGCTATCCGCATGACAGCTTGATATTTATTATGGGGATGGACAGTGCACGGAGCTTAGATAAATGGAAAGACGGACTCAGGCTGACGGATTATGTCGACCTCTGGGTTTTTAACCGTGGTGGCTTTTCTGACAGTGATAACAACCTTTTTGACACTAACAACCATCTTGCTGATAAAAAACCAACGATGCAGACGTTAGCTAATCTACAAACCCAGCTGCACGCCCAGCTACCTATTGAAATGCAAAATAAAACCACCGACTCTCCTGCTGAACTGGTCGCGCTACCCACACCCACACCCACACCCACGCAAACTCAAGCAGACAGTGGCGTCTTGAAAAATCCTCATCAAGGTCGCATTTATATAGACCCGCGTCCTATATCGGCCATATCGAGCACTCAAATACGCCAGCAGCTACAACAACTGGGCAATCAACCAAATATAATGCCTTCAGCCGAAGCGCAAATCACATCTATCCCGTCAATAAATGATATCATTGGCAATACTGAATCCAATCCATTCGCTAAATGGCTAAATCCTGCTATTTATCAATATATTATTGCCCATCAGCTATATTCTGCTGCTCAATTCCGTTAAAATTGTCTTATCTTTGTTTTTTGCCTATTATATCTCTATACGTCACTGCCTCTATCTGGTCAGTGCGAGATGGCAAATTGACAATTAACCTATTTATTTTAATATTTACGATTCAAGAGATTAAATTTTATGACCAACACCATGACTGAAGAACGCTTAAAAGAATGCTTAACCGTTGTTGAAACTGCGCTAGACGATATGAAAGCAAAAAACATCACTGTAATGAATGTAGAAGATTTGACAGACGTGATGGAGCGCATCGTGATCGCTGACGGTACCTCTAAGCGCCATGTACGCGCAATGGCTGACAGCGTTGGTGCTGAAGCTAAGCAAGCGGGCTTTATGCCACTTGGCCGTGAAGGCGGTATCGATTCTGACTGGACGTTGATCGATTTGGGCGCTGTTGTCGTCCATATGATGACACCACAAGCTCGTGAGTTTTATGACTTAGAAGGCCTATGGTCATCACCTGAGCAGTTGGCTGAGCTAGTCGCCGTGCCACGCGAAAAGAAAACGGCCGGTCGTCGTAACAAAAACAAATAAGAGTGTTGATTACGATACTCATGTAAAATTGAAAAACGTATTACCAAAAAGACCAGAATCTATATTCTGGTCTTTTTTTATGTAAAAATAAGCAGCTCTGTATCTAGGAGATGTTCTCGTAAATATTCTGAAAATGGTTCAGGATTACGCTAAGATATCAGCAACCAGTCAGCATTACTGCCTCAAAAACAACCAACCATCAGAGCGGCTTATGAGCACAGAACCAATGATATCTACGTTACCAGCAACGGCACAAAGCAAGCCAGACTTTAACCAAGACCTGCCGCTACATATTGCCACCCTAACCTGTGTGCGTGCTGGCAAATCCATGCCATTCACCCGTGAGCAACTGAGTGCCATTGATAAAGCACCCATCAAAGCGCCTGTTGCGGTCAACTTCATGGGATTAACCACTGATGAGCAAGCTGATCGCAAACATCATGGTGGCCCGCTAAAAGCGGTGCATCAACTGGCACCTGCGACTTATGAAAAAATCAATACAGAGTTTGGCCTAAAAGTACGCGTCGGTACATTGGGCGAAAACCTTACGACCGAAGCCGTCAACGATCTACCGGAAATGACTGAGTCTACGGTTTGCATTGGTGACGTCTTTGAATATGGTGATACTGCTACTAGTACCGATGATGTTGATAATTTACAACTGCGCATCGTTCAACCGCGACGCCCCTGCTACAAAATCAATGACCAAATCGGACAGTTTACCAAAGTGCCAAATATCGCGGCATGGGTCAGCAAACAAGGTATCTCTGGCTGGTACTTCCAAGTCGTTCGTGATGGCATTATAGACGCTGATTTACCCGTATATTTGGTTGAGCGCCCTTATCCGTTTGCGACATTAGAGATGCTATGGCAACTGGCAAACTTAAAAGAAAAGTTTGACGCTAATGTGATTGAACCGTGGCTCGCGATTGAGTGTTTGGAAGAGAGTTGGAAAAAGGTGCTTCGGAAGAAGGTTCGGAAGAGTTTAGTATAAAAATTAAAGAATACCGTGCTATCACATTATTTTTATAAAAATAATCTAGCATTTTGCAATGTTATTTTATAGACTATTGTATAAAAAACAATATGTAGTAATTTATTCTCATAAAAACACTATATGTTGTATCTACCACTTCATTTATAACTATGCAACTATAAAGTAGTTGCAAATAACACGACCTATTAGGTACTATATGTCTAAGTCAGAAAAATTAGTTAAAAGATTTAAAACTGTTCCTTCTGACTTTACATGGAATGAGTTTGTCAAAATAATGTCTTTACATGGCTATCTAGTATCTAATGCTAAAGGTGGTTCTGGAAGAAAGTTTGTAAATAAAAGTGCAAGTCTGTCTATGGTTTTTCATGAACCTCATCCTGAGAAAGTGATGAAGAGATGTTATATACGTGAAGTTATTCAACATTTTAATGACAATAAGGTCTGGCTAGAAGATGAGTAATAAACAACATTTTTCTTATAAAGGCTATACTGGTTCAATAGATTTCAGTACAGAAGACATGTGTCTTTTTGGTAAGGTTCAAATGATTAGAGACCTTATTATGTATGATGGTGACACATTAACAGAACTGAAACTATCATTTGAATCAGCAGTTGATGAATATTTAGAGATGTGTACAGAAGAAGGTAAGTGTCCTGATAAACCTTGTAGTGGTACTTTCAATATCCGTATGTCTGAGATGATGCATCGTAAGAGTATTCATGAGTCTAATATATTAGGTATTACTTTAAATAGCTTCATCTCTAAGTGTGTAACAGAATACTTCGAAGAGAAGACGATCAAAGATAGTTTTGTTCTTGTCGATAAAGAAGCCTTTATCAAACAATTTACTCATCCTAAAAATTATTTTACAGTGGGTTCTGAGATTGATTTTGATTATGAGTATTCAATTGAGCCTAAAACATTTACTGTTTCATAAGCTGTACAGTAATAGAGGTAGAAGTTATGACTAAAGATAAAAATATCAAAGCTATATATACAATGACTGAATTAACAGAACTTATTTTAAGAAATGAAGAAATTAACGAGGGTCATTATCTAGCAGTGATTGTTCCTGAGATAACGGGAGGTCAAATCAAATCAAATACTGAAGACAAGTCTACCCAAGGATTGATAATAGAATTTAATGCCATAAACCTCATAAAAGTGAATGAGAATACTGAAAATGCTGTTGATGCTAGTTGCTTAATAGAGTAAGAAGTTTTTAATATATTTAGCGAACAATAAATTTAAAAACTCTTATTATACAAAAGAGGTGAACTTTTTAGTTCACCTCTTTTGTGTTTAGCCTATTTTATAATTCAGAGCATTTCATGGTAAAAAACATCTTCTTAGCATTTGGCCTAACCCTAACCCTGCCCCTGATTGGCTGCGTGACCACAACCTCTCCAGTAGCGACGACCAAAAGCTACATCGTAGATAGTAAAACCTATCAAGCCACTGGCAAAAGTGAACGTATCAAAACCATTGTGCTGCACTATACGGTTTCAGACAATGACAGATCTATCAAGACATTGACCACAGGCAAGGTCAGCGCCCACTATTTAGTGTTAGATAATGACGATAATAAAATTTATAATCTAGTACCAGAAAACGAGCGTGCGTGGCATGCAGGTGATGGCGGCTTTGCAGGACGGACGATATTGAACGATACCTCTATCGGCATAGAAATCGTCAATGCAGGGATTGCGCCTGAATATAAAGATGCGCTAAAAAATGGCAATATCGATTACCATCCTTATGAGCATTATGTGGCTTTTGATAAGTTACAGATTAAAAAAGTCGCAGAGCTGGTGCAAGATATCACCGCCAGATATGACATCTCACCAAAGAATATCATCGGTCATTCTGATATGGCACCCTCGCGCAAAATAGACCCCGGTGCAAAGTTTCCTTGGCAGCAACTGTATAAGCAATATGGCATCGGCGCTTGGTATGAGGATGCTGATAAGCTTGCTTTTATGGATACAGACGCATTTGCAGCGGCAACGATACCTGAGATCAAGCAGCAGTTTCGTGATTATGGCTATCAGATCAATAATAGTGATGAATGGGACAAAGCCAGTCGCGATGTCGTCTATGCGTTTCAGCTACACTTTCGACCTCTGAATCCAACGGGCAAAATAGATTTAGAGACTTATGCTATTTTAAAGGCATTGAATAAGAAGTATGCTGATACCAACGATTTTTATTAACCCTTTCATGTCAACAATAATAAACGAGCTGTACAAGGAATTTTATGAGCACATTGTTTAGCGTAAATTTGAATAAATTGGCTTTAATCCGTAACTCTCGCGGTACTGACTACCCTAACCTGTTGTACTTCGTGAAAAAGCTGATTGACCTAGGGGTCAAAGGCTTTACCGTACACCCGAGACCAGATGAGCGTCATATCAGATATCAAGACGTCTATGATATCAGTGCATTCTTAAAAAACTATCCAGAGATTGAGTTCAATATCGAAGGTAATCCAAATGAGCAGTTCTTAAAGATTATCCGTGAGGTAAAACCGCATCAATGTACGCTCGTGCCAGACAGTGACGATCAACTGACCTCTGATCATGGCTTTGACATCATCACACATCATGAGTTTTTATCAACGTTAAGCAAAGAGCTGGAAGCGTTCGGTACGCGCTGTGCGGTGTTTATCGACCCTGATATCGAACAAATCAAAGCAGTCATCGAGAACGATGTACAGACGATCGAGATGTATACCGAAGAATGGGCGCGCGCCTACAGTAATGGTAAGAGCGATGACAATATTGATTTCGATGAGGTCAAGCAACGCTTTAGCGACTGTATCAACCTAGCCAATCAAAACGGCATTCGCGTCAATGCAGGTCATGATTTGAATTTAGAGAATTTAGCCGAGTTGCTCAGTCTTGGTCATATCGCTGAGGTGTCTATCGGTCATGCGTTTACGATTGAATCACTGGAGCAAGGCATGGATAATGTCGTGCGTCAGTATTTAGCAATTTGTGGATAGTCCATACTAATAAGCAAATAGTTTATTCACTTTACACTCGATGCGGTGATGCTGGGATATATTTTATGCAGCCTCTGTCAGCGTAGACACAGCAAGCAAGTAAAATTTATACCAGTAGCACGGCAATATTGGCATATCAATTTTATTTTAAAATGACTACAGTTTGGTTCTATTAGTAGTCTTAATACCTGCATTATCAATACAAACGCTAATAATATTAAAAAAAGGAATCTTTATGTATCAAGACTTTCAGAAACACCTACAACAAGAAATCAGCGACATACGCGCAGCAGGACTGTATAAAAACGAGCGCGTTATCACCTCCCCACAAGATGCGCTAATCAAGATTGCCGATGGTCGTGAGATGCTTAACTTCTGCGCCAATAACTACCTTGGATTGTCTGACCACCCTGAGATTAAAAAGGCGGCTATGGGGGCCATCGAAAACTCAGGTTATGGTATGTCATCGGTGCGTTTTATTTGTGGAACGCAAGATTTGCATAAGCAACTAGAAGCGGCGATTTCTAAGTTTTTTAATACCGAAGATACGATTCTTTATGCGGCCTGTTTCGATGCCAATGGCGGTGCCTTTGAGCCACTACTAACCAGTGAAGATGCCATTATTTCTGATTCGCTAAATCATGCCTCAATCATCGACGGTGTGCGCCTGTGTAAAGCGGCGCGCTATCGCTATGCCAATGCAGATATGCAAGATTTAGAGATGCAATTACAAGCGGCGCAAGCACAGCGTTTTCGCTTGATTGTCACCGATGGTGTGTTTTCGATGGATGGTAATGTGGCGCCAATGGATGAGATTTATGCATTGGCACAAAAATATGATGCCATGGTGATGATTGACGAGTCGCATTCAGCAGGCGTGGTCGGTCGCACTGGTGGCGGCGTGACTGAATTGTTTGACCTACGTGGTGATATTGAGCTTATTACGGGTACTTTGGGCAAGGCATTTGGCGGTGCTATTGGCGGTTTTACGACGGGTAAAAAAGAAATGATTGAGATGCTGCGTCAACGCTCGCGCCCGTATCTGTTTTCAAACTCCATTCCTCCCATGGTGGCTGCCGCTGGGGTAAAAGCGTTTGAGATGCTCTCGCAAGACAATACCCTACAAGATAAATTGCATGAAAATACCGCCTATTTTGTTAAAAAAATGCAAGATGCAGGCTTCGATATCAAGCCCACTGCATCGGCAATTTGTGCGGTTATGCTCTATGACGCCACGGTCTCCCAGCAAATGGCAGAAGCGCTACTTAGCGAGGGTATTTATGTGATTGGCTTCTTCTACCCTGTCGTACCCAAAGATCAAGCTCGCATTCGTGTCCAGCTCTCAGCTGCCCATACCCGCGAGCAGCTAGACCAATGTATCGTCGCCTTTATCAAAGTTGCTAAGCAAATGAAAGTGATTAATTAAGCGTCGTTCGGTATTCACTCGCTAGATTCAACCATTAAGTACAACACCGTTAAATAAGAGAAAAGTATGAAAGCACTGGTTAAAGCCCATACCAAAAAAGGCATCTGGATGCAAGACATGCCAGAACCTACGGTTGGCATCAATGACGTTAAAATTAAAATTAAAAAAACCGCCATTTGTGGTACAGATTTGCACATTTATAAGTGGGATGAGTGGTCAGAAAGAACCATCAAGACGCCTATGATCATCGGACATGAATACGTCGGTGTCATTAGCGAAATGGGCGATGGTGTAAAGCACTTTGAAGTGGGTGATCGAGTCACAGGCGAAGGACACATCGCTTGCGGGCATTGCCGTAACTGCCGCCGTGGCAAGCTGCATGTGTGCGAAAACACCATCGGCGTGGGCGTCGACCGCGATGGCGCGTTTGCCGAATATTTGGTGATACCTGCCGATAATGTCATCAAACTCGATGAGCGTATCAGCGATGAGATGGCAGCCATCATGGATCCTTTTGGCAATGCCACTCATACTGCCCTTTCATTCCCTGTCCTTGGTGAAGATGTGCTGATTACGGGTGCGGGACTGATTGGTTCAATGGCAACAGCGATTTGCCGCTTCGCAGGGGCACGTAATATCGTGGTCAGTGATATCAGCGATTATCGCTTGGAGCTTGCCAAAAAAATGGGCGCGACGATGACCATCAACCCAGCCAAAGGTGAAACCATCGAAGGCGCCATTGCTGAGTTAAAAATGCACGGCTTTGATATTGGGCTTGAGATGTCAGGCTCACCTCAGGCCTTTGATTCGATGATTAGTAACATGTATAACGGCTCTAAAATTGCGCTCTTGGGTATTTTGCCTAACACCACCACAGTGGATTGGAGCAAGATTATTTTTAAGGCGTTAACCCTAAAAGGTATTTATGGCCGTGAGATGTGGGAGACGTGGTATCAGATGGAGCAAATGCTGATTAGCGGTATTGATCTATCGCCTATCATTACCCATCGCATGCACATTGATGACTTTCAAGAAGGCTTTGATATCATGGAAAGTGGGCAATGCGGTAAGGTGATTTTAAGCTGGGATTGATAATCTGGTGCGTCATTATTTAAGGAGTCGTGGTTAACTTTTAAGTTGTCACGACTTATAAAACGGCACTGATTTCAGTGCCGTTTTTATGTGGTAAAAATCATATGGGGATAAACTATGGGCGATTCTGAAGCCGAAAAACTTGAAAAGTATTTAGCAGAAAAAGCCAAGCAAGAGCAAGAAAAAGAGCAGGAAGCGAAACTGCTTTCTGCTTATGACGCTTGTGTACTAAAGGAAAGCGCTAAGATTCATGAATTGATTGCTGAGGCTAAGAAAGGGACTACTTATTAGGAAAGGCTCGAATAATTGTAGACTGGTATCGAGGAATGATATCCAACACATTGTTAACTCGCTATTTGATTTTATTATAAAATTCAACGTCTTCCCAATGGAGTTGCAAAGCTTCTTGTATAGCTTCGGATAAGTCTTTTGAATATCTAATTTTCTTTCGGCTGCTAACTATAGTAAAAGCAAAATAGAACAAGTACACTAATCAAATGGCATACTCAGAAGATTACAGACAAATGATACTAAGCAAGCTTGAGGAAGGTGATAGCTTTCGAGAACTTGCAGCAGAATATCAACTTAGCCCAGCGACTATACAACGTTGGAAGAAAAACCCTAAGCGCAAGCAACGTGTTTTTCGTCCCTTAAAAATTGACAACCAAAAACTGATAGAAGATGTGGCTACCTATCCTGACAGCTATCATCATGAGCGTGCTATCAGGCTTAGTTGTAGTCCAAGAGGCATTGGTATGGCCTTAAAAAGACTGGGTATTTCTCAAAAAAAAGACACTTAATCATCCAAAAGCAGATATCGAATTAAGGCGCGTGTTCCTTGAGCAATTGCATCAATTTGAAGACCAAGATAGACCCGTCATCTACCTAGATGAGAGTGGCTTTAAGTCTCATGACAATAGACCTCACGGCTATTGCTACAAAGGTCAAAAGTGCTTTGGTGAATATAATTGGCAGTTAAAAAATCAGACCAATGCCATTGGTGCCATTCGTAACAACCAACTATTCGCGGTCGGGCTTTATGACTGTAGCATCGATAGCAATCTCTTTCACAGTTGGGTGACACAACTGTTAGTACCTGAACTACCCAAGAATAGTGTTATTGTCATGGACAATGCCACCTTCCACAAACGGCTTGATACCAAAGTACTTCTTGAAGAGGCAGGACATACTATTTT
>NZ_AHVZ01000002.1:0-7391 GCF_000247495.1 Psychrobacter sp. PAMC 21119
CTGGCAGCGGCTATTTTTTAGACAATACGCAGTGAAATTTTGGACGCCTAGTCATTCTAGGTTAGACAATTTCGCCATGTATTGGCAAAAAATAGTCCTGCCCTGAAAGGCTGATGCTAAAATCACCTCAAACGTTGTTGTAAACTTAGCTAAGGTCTAGACATTATCGTCAGTTTACGCCTAGTTTGATGCGATTTTAGCAATCAGCAGTCCTAATATTTGAATGTTCAACAGACCCTAAACCGAATACCCTTTATTCATTTTTAATTCAAAGAGCCTGCCATGACCACAGCGAACGCTTATCCTGTTACCCAAACCATTCGTACTATCGGTATTTTAGGCGGTGGTCAGCTTGGCATGATGCTTGCCGAAGCGGCCATGCCATTAGGCTATCAGTGTGTGTTTTTAGAAGACAATGCTGAATGCCCTGCCAGCCTTTACGGGCGCGTCTTTCATAGCGAGCAATTAGAAGCCTTTATTGCCGCAGCCGATGTATTTACATTGGAGTTTGAAAACACACCGACGGCGACGGTTGAACAACTGACCAATTTATCAACATCTGGTAGCAAGCAAGGTATGTTTCCGCCACCGATTGCCCTTGATATCGCCCAAGATCGCTTAAAAGAAAAGCAGATGTTTAATGCGCTTGATATCGCCACCGTCCCTTTTAAAGCAGTCAACTCTGAAGCCGAGCTACAGCAAGCTTGCAGTGAGCTTGGACTGCCCATCGTCCTAAAGACCAGCCGCGGCGGTTATGATGGCAAAGGTCAATTTGTCATTAAGCAAGACAGTGATATCAAAGCCGCCTGGCAAGACCTCAAAGACGCTGTCAGTGGTAAAGGTGAGCTGACGCCAACGCCCGCGCCATTGATTGCAGAAGGTTTTATTCATTTTAGCCGTGAGGTCTCTATTATCGCGGCACGAGGACAGAACGGTCAGGTACGCTGTTATGATTTGGTTGAAAACCATCATCATGATGGTGTTTTGGCCAAGACCCAAGCGCCCGCGGTTGGGACTAGCCATTTATTTAAGCAAGCGACCGATGCGATTACCACGGTCATGAATCATTTGGGTTATGTGGGTGTTATGGCGCTTGAGCTGTTCGTCACCAAAGACGCGCGTGGCAATGATGCTGTACTCGCCAATGAGATTGCGCCTCGTGTACACAATTCTGGACACTGGAGTATTGAAGGCGCTGTTACCAGTCAATTTGAAAACCATATTCGCGCAGTCGTCAATCTGCCATTAGGTGATACAGACAATGTTCATCCAGCGATTATGCTCAACGTCTTAGGGCAATATCCTGATATCAGCGCCGTGCTAGCTATCGATGGCGCGCATTATCATAGTTATCATAAGGCTGAACGCGAGGATCGAAAAATTGCGCATATCACATTGATGCCCAATGATGTTGCCGATTTAGAGCCTGCCTTAGCCAAACTCGTCGCGGTACTTCCCAATAAAATTGGTCTTGATAAAAAATTAGCCTCTGGTGCCATCGATGATCAGCCAAAAGCGACCGATCATTCGGCGGTTATGGCAGCTGATAAAACGTCTAAAGACAGCAACGACACGGTTAAAAATGATAACGCTATCAAGGATAGCCAAACCAAGCCAGTTATAGAAGCTAAATCGAAAACAGAGAAGGCTAAAAAATAATGCAAATTTGGGTGGATGCTGATTCGGTGCCATTAATTGCCAAAGATTTGATTATCAAAACGGCTGAACGGACGCAGACAATGGCTATTTTTGTCGCCAATCAGCCAATTAAGCTGCGTAAGTCTCCGTTGCTCATCATGACAGTAGTGCCGTCAGGGTTTGATAAAGCGGACGATTATATCGTAGAACAAATACAGCCAGGCGATCTTGCGATTACCAGTGATATTCCTTTGGCCAATGATATTTTGGACAAAGGTGGCATGGTACTGACCACACGCGGCATGGTCTATGACAAAAACAATATCAAGCAAAAGCTCAATATGCGTGATTTTATGGATACCATGCGCGGTACTGGTGTGCTAGAGCTACAAGAGATGAGCGGACAAAAACCATACGGCGACCGTGATAAAAAAGCCTTTGCCGATGGTCTAAATCGTTTGGTACGTTGATTTTTAATAATGCTATTTCCCTTCCACTCACTCTAAATCTCTCATAGCCTGTGCTCTTTGCAAACCGTATACAATCATAACCAAACACTATGCAATCGGCACGCTTCATAACGAAGTGTACCAACCATTCTTGTTACGCTACATTCAGTTTTTACAACAACAGTAACGTACATAAGAATAGGAATGACTATGAAAATTTTAGTAATTGGCGCAAGCGGTCGAGTAGGAACAGATTTGGTCAAGCAGTTATTGGCTGATAATCACCAAGTGGTAGGCACGACCCGTCAAAAAGAAAAATTATTCAATGACGATAACTATAGCCAGTTAGATTTAGACATTACGGCTCAAAAAGACGCGATTCAGAAGCAAATCGATCAAGATATTGATGCGGTTTATTTTGTAGCTGGTTCTGGTGGTAAAGATATCTTAGAAGTCGATTTACATGGTGCGATCAAAACCATGCAAGCGGTACAGGATAAAGGTATCAAACGCTACATCATGCTCAGCACAGTGTTCTCATTAGACACCAAAAAATGGGACGAGCTAGGACTTGGCGACTTAAAAGGCTATTACATCTCTAAGCACTATGCCGATCAGTGGTTGGTAAATAACAGCAGTCTTGACTACACTATCGTACAAGCAGCGGCGCTAAAAGAACGCGAAGCGACTGGTAAAATCATCGTCAATGACAACAATTCTGGTGAAAACTCGATTGCAGATGTTGCCGCTACTTTAGTGGCTGTATTAAACGCGAGCAATACGACCAAAAAAGTCTTTGGCATGCATAACGGCGAGACAGCAATCGATGAAGCTGTAGCCAGTGTATAAGCTTATTTGATAACGGCTTATAGGAATCTAACGAGATTAGATTTTTAAAAAGCTTAAAAGAAGGGTCACTTATTTATTGGCGAGCGTTCAAACAGCCAATCGATAAGTGACCCTTTTGCTTTGTACGGTATTTAAAAATACAATATTTAAACATCAGTGATAAAAGCGGTGTTCTAAATTGGAGTGTCAAATCACATAATCGATACAAGAGACTTTTTGCTTAGTAATACAAGCAAGTAATAAAGCGCTTAATACTCTATTTTATTGATACAGCGTCGGCTATATTACGCCAAACCACTCGGAAACGGAATGACGTCCTCTAAGCTATTCGCCCCTGTTATCACCATGAGCAATCTATCGATACCGACGGCGATACCGCTACAGGGTATCAAGTCATCGGATGCTGCCAATAGGTGCTCATCGATTGGCATGACTGGCAGGTTATGACGCTGACGCAATTGATTGTCTTGCTCAAAGCGTGCCCTTAACGCCTGCCCATCTGCCAGCTCGTCATAAGCATTGGCAATCTCAATACCATTAACATATAACTCAAAGCGCTTAGCCACTTTGTTACCGTCTTTATCTAAAGCCGTTTTTGCTAATGCTGCTGTTGCTGGAGGATACTCTATAATCAAAGTCGGCAAATCGTGACCCAAGTTTGGCTCGACTGCATGGCTGAACAATAGGTCCAACCAACTTTGACGAATATCTTCTTCACTATTGGTTGCGCTGCTTTCTACACTATTAAAATCAAAACCGGTCAACCCTTTATCCTCTGCCACTGCTTGTAGAGTGGCTAGACTAGCCGTCAGCGGATGTATGCCGACGAAGTCCATAAAGGCATCAACATAGCGGTAATGGTTCATCACAATCGGATAGCCATAGAGCGCTTCTAGTAGTTCGCCAAGCTCAGCCGCCATATCGGCTAAGCTATAATTCGGCTGATACCATTCCAGCATAGTAAATTCAATATTGTGACGTACGCCTATCTCATTATCTCGAAAAACGGGACAAATCTGATAAATAGGCACTTGCCAGCTAGCCAGTAAACGCTTCATGGCAAATTCAGGCGACGTATGCAGGTAATAAGTACAAGGTCGATCTTGATAAGTAACTTGCGCAGCGACTGACTGCAAAAAAGTATCTGTATTGCCAGCTTGCGACAGTAGCGGTGTTTGCACTTCTAGTACTTGCCGCTTATTAAAAAACTGACGAATATCCTGCATGAATTGCGCACGCTGCTGCGCCATACTTAGCGTCATGGTTGGTGCGTAGCTGGGCTTAGCATCCGGCTTAACATCCGGCTTAACAGAAGAATTGATTGATTGATTCATGACTATTTACTGTGGCTAATGGATTATAAAAATAAGTTTGTAAACTGAGGGTTGGCTTTAAAACTGCCATTCACGGCGCAAATGATAATCACGGCGCAGTTGATCAAAATCAGCACCACTAACTTGTCCATCAACTGCCTGACTCCGCAGAGAAGCATCATCTTGCATAATGTCATAAAACTTAATCAATCTATCTGGATGCGCCTTCAACTCAGACCACAAAAACATATTTAGTGGTAACAGTTTTTGCATAGATTGAGCAGGTGCGACCGCCAGTTTTTCACATAACGCATCATAAATAATTTGCGTGCCGCGCAGCTTCCCTTCTACGGTATAGCCAGCGATGTGCGGCGTGGCGATAGCCAATTTGGCCAACAAGCCTTCAGAAATCTCTGGCTCGTGCTCAAACACATCAAGCACTACTTGCCGCTCGTTACGCTCAATATCTGCTTCTAAATCACTCGCATTAACAACAGGCCCACGCGCGCTATTAATGAGCATGGTATGCGGCGACATCATTGCTAGAGCCTCGGCATTGATTAGATGACGTGTTGGATAATCACTGCCATTACTACTTTGAAAACTTTGTCCATCCGCAGCCTTTTTATCCGTACTTTTTTTGTCCGTGAGTGGCACATGTAAACTGACAACGTCGCTTTGGCTAAGCACTTGCTCAAAACTGGCATTATTAATATCTGAAGGGTGTAATAATGGGTCATAGCCCAGTACTTGCCAGCCCAAAGCAGTCGCATATTGAGCGAGTGTACTGCCAATATTACCAAGCCCAATGATGCCCAAGGTTAATGGTCTCGTTGATAGCCTTGTTGATAGCGTCGTTGATGGCCTTGTTGATAGCGTCGTTGATAGCGTCGTTGATGGCCTTGTTGATAGCGTCGTTGATAGCGTCGTTGATAGCGTCGTTGATAGCGTCGTTGATAGCGTCGTTGATGGCCTTGTTGATGGCTGCCAATACTGCGGACGCAGCGTTAAGATAGCCGTCAGTACATATTGGGCGACCGAATGTTTGCTACAGCCAGCAGCATTGGCAAAAGTGATATTGCGTGCAGCCAAATAATCTTGATCAACATGATCGGTACCGATCGTTGCAGAGCCAACAAACTCAACACTTTCATTATCAGCCAGTAATGCTTCGTTTACTGACGTTACAGAGCGTATTAACAATATAGTTGGCTGTAATTCGGCAAGCAATTGCGCATTGATATCGCGTCCAGCCACTTTGATAATACTTACCGTCTGCTCAGTCGCCTGACCAAGCATAGTGGCAGTAAAAAACTCATCAAGGCTGGCGATATTACTATCCGCCAAAATAGTGATTCCTGTTACTGTATCCGTCATCGCGTTAAGCCTTATTAAATATCTTTATCGATCGGTATTTTACTCTTTATGACTCAGCTGCTTTCACTTTACTCATCAACCGCTGATTGTGTGTTTTTATCGCTCAACATGACGTCTTGTGGGGCGAATATCTCATTTTTGTGTTGCGATATCCACTCACGCCATACCGCAAGACCGATGGCCAATACCACAGGACCGATGAACAGACCAACGAAACCAAAAGCTGTTAAACCGCCCAATACCCCGATAAAAATAATGATGAAAGGAATCTTGGTAGCACCGCTAATCACGATAGGACGGATAAGGTTGTCGACCCAGCTGATGACCAACACGCCCCACAATGCCAAACCAATACCTTCTACCGTATGACCCTGACTTAACAACCAAATCGACACCCCGCCCCACACAAATGGCGTACCAAACGGGATTAAGGCAATGATGAAGGTGATAATTGTCAGTAAAATAGGACTTGGCGCACCAGAGAAATAATAACCAATACCAGCAAGTATCGCCTGTGCCAATGCGGTCAGCCCAATACCATATACTACAGCGCGAGTGGTCGTACCCACAGAGTCAATATAACCATCGATACGATTGCCAATGATGTTACGTAAGGCTTGACGGATTTGGCGAATCAAGCTTGTGCCATCACGATAAAAGAAGAACAGGGTCATCAGCGCCATGCCAAGCTTGGCAAGACTACTGAACACCACATCAAAGGCGATTTTGCCATAATATAAATGGGACTGTACCCAAATACGAAACGCTTCTAGCGTCCCTTCAGGGTTCTTATTGATGCGCCACAGCACATCTTTGACTTGTTGACCGATAATCGGTAAATCTTTGACAGAATCAGGCACGTCCAAATAACCTACTTTAATACGATAAATTAAGTTACTGATGATACTTAAGGCTTCCTGCTGCAAAATAAAGATACCGACCACGAGCGGCACGCCGATCATAAGAGAGATGTTCACGGTCATGATAGCGGCGCTAACGTTTGAGCTGAACTTTACGCGTTGGTGAAAAAAGTTATAAATAGGAAAAGTAACGTACGCTAAAATCGCCGCCCATAGTGCCGGTACAATAAAAAACTGTACCACTTGAAAACATAATATAAACAGCACAACCAATAAAGTAATGGCCAATAAGCGCTGAATAATAAATTCTTTTGTCCAGTTTTCTATCATAGTGTATAAACCAAAAGCGGACAGCAAAACCTCATACGGCATTGCTGCAAAGTTTATAAATAGGTGAACAGCAATCTACGGGCAATTTCCGTAGAGGGTATCCATTAGCGAGGGTGGTTGGCTATAAATATACAGGTCAATATTGGCTACAAGTAAGCTTGCCTCACGTCAACCGTAACACAGTTGATGTCAATAATGTCTTAGAAAACAGGACAAGAAGCAGACTACCTACCGACAGGTATTATGCAACAAAGTAGGTCAAATAAATAACCCTATGTTGTAATCTTTCCTTACAATTTTTTTGGGCTAACTTCACTTGACCGTTACGTTGTTAACCAAACCATCATACATAGAATGAATGCCGAAAAACAATAGGGCGTGTTGAACATTCACAAATAGGCACTGCTGATTGCGAAAACTGTTCTAGACAAGGCGTAAAACGACGGTAATGCTCATGCCTCAACTAGGTTTACAACGCAGCATAGGACAGTTTTCGCATCAGCTCGAAGAGACAGGATTATTTTTTGCCATTTCATGGTTAAAAGCTGAGACTGCCAAGGCACACAGGGGATAGG
>NZ_AHVZ01000001.1:0-1280 GCF_000247495.1 Psychrobacter sp. PAMC 21119
TGCACTATAGGTTCTGATTTTCTTAGTCATGATAAACTCCTCATTGAGTCGTTAGTTTACCAAGTTTGGTTCTACAGTTTTTTCAGCATAGCTCAAATTACTCAAGCGCAAATCTTGGCCGCTTATAAGGTAAGTAAAGAAGTTTTCATAGGAGACATAAAAAGAAGTGAGGGTGTATTACTGCTTTCAAACACATATAGCTTAAATAAGGCTAGCGCAGGAGACTTCATTAACTGCTTAAAATATATGATGGAAGGTCGTATTTTTCATAGGGCTATGAGTCATACAGCGATGGACTATTTCATAGGAAGTATAGCAAACGACTTTTCCAGCGATGCATTAGGAAATGCGTTGAATGCATTACAACAACATATCGACTACTGGGAGGCTCATTACAAGACAAATGCAATCTCGATGCGTAAAGTTTTAGATAAATATCAAGGCAATACTCTAAAGCTGGTCACAGCTGAGTCGCTACAACTGCAACTTGAACAAGATATAGCAAAATCCACGAATTTATCCAGCACCGAAAGGCTTAAAAGGATCAATTTTAGCAATCCTGAACCCAAAAAACTCATGATTAGCGTTACAGTTTATCAACGCAATCATCATGTGATTGCTGAAAGGCTCAAGATGGCTGCTGGTATTTGTGAAAAGTGTAAAATGAAAGCACCTTTTATGAAGGCTAAAGATGGAACTCCTTATCTTGAAGTCCATCATAAACAGAGGTTAAGTGACGGTGGTTTGGATGTTCTAGAAAATACTATGGCATTATGTCCTAACTGTCATCGAGAATTGCACTTTGGATGAAAAGTGACTAATAAACTATTTAGGACTGATTCGTATAGTTAGAGTTTTGTATCCTTTGGAATTACTTAGATAGTAATCTTTTATCCATTTACTAAGAGCTGTTTGAAAAATAATTAGAGAGAAATTAATGAAACTAATAGATGAAATCATTGGGATTTTAAGTTCTAATAGTGGTGTTTTGACCGAGGCATTAATTAAAACTAAGGTTCTTCTCTATAAGATAGGACATAAAGAACTAGTAGTTTGGGTAAATAAAGAACTAAACGGGTATAGCCAAAGTGATGAGCTACCTGATTATCGTGTCATCGCAGCTCAAGTGCGTGTTTCAGCAGCGAATAGAGCTTATAAAGTAGAATCCCATCCCATCCCTATGACTAATAGACCTCTTGCAAAAGTCATAGGTTTAGCTCGAAATTAATGATACCAGCAAACAGCTTCATTCTAAGATCATAGCGCTGACGACGGTTACG